>JBMOIA010000046.1:0-8680 GCA_049317565.1 Terrimicrobiaceae bacterium
GACCCGTAGATCGCGTGGTAGTTCACGATCTTCGCGACATAGTTGCCGAAAACACTCTGCCCGGCCTGCAGCGCGACGGTCACACACAACGCCGCGAGCCACACCTGCCGGAAGTAAATCCGCATCCCGGGCGCCAACATGTAAAGCGCGGTGAGCGCATAAAACATCAGCCCGCCCGCCAGCACATACCGACCCGCTCCCAGCGCCACCGATACCGCATCGAACCGCATCCCGGGCGCGACCACCGCCAACATCTCCTCCAGCGCTTTCAGGATTTTCGACACCGCCTGAAGCGCCGCCGGCGCAAAAAGCCCCAGCCCCACCGCACTCGCCAGCACCACCATCATCGCCAGATTTTTCGCCGGCAGTTTCCACCACGGCAGCAATTCATGGTGCCACGCGCGGTTCACCCCCTGCACCAGCGCTTGGAAAAACCGCAGCGATGCCCACGCCAGCACGAGAAACGACACCACCCCCACCCCGCCACGCGCCCGCTGCAGCGATTCGGACATGTTCCACACGAACGCCTGCTGCCCGGATTCCATTGGAAAAAACCTCTCCACCGTCCCGATCACATCTTGCGGCGCCACAAACACCGACCCCACCGTCAGCACCAGCGTGAAGAGCGGGATCAACGAAAACAACGCGTAATAGGCAAACGACGCGGCACGCGCCTCCCCCTCGATCTCTCCGAAAATCCGCAGCGCCCCATGCGCCGTGCGCAACCACTGCCGCAGGAATGGTGGAATCCCCGCCATGCGCTTCAGTTTGAAAGACTGCCCATGCCGCCAATCCTACCGCACCATCTCCGCGAAAAAAAGAGCGCGGACGACACTCGGCCGTCCGCGCCCGCTTTTGGAAGGAAACTTTTAGGGTCCCCGGATTAGAGGGAAACCTCGGTCACCAGCGAGGTCTTCTCGCCGTCCTTGGTCTCGTCCTTGTCACCCTTGTCCTTGTCGCCGCATCCGCCGCCGGGGCAGGAACCCGCGAACACAGAGCTCATGGAGAAGGCGGCGAGGACCGCCGCGAAGAGGATGGATTTTTTCATAGGGCTACAAAGGTCGCGCCCGCCCGCGCGAAGTCAAATTTTTTTCCTGCAAAAATCACGCCCGGCCCAGATACGAGCCGTCCGAGGTGCTGACCTTGATCCTCTCGCCCTCCTTGATGAAGAGCGGGACATTGATGACCTTGCCCGTCTCGAGCGTGGCGCTTTTCTGCACATTGCTCGCGGAGTCCCCGCGCACGCCCTCGGGCGATTCCACCACCTTGAGCACGACCGAGGAGGGCAGCTCGATCTGCACCGGACGCCCCTCGATGCTGAGCACCTCGACCTTGAGGTTCTCGACGAGGTATTGCTTCGAGTCCCCGATCAAATCCTCCTGCAGCGTGATCGTTTCGTAGGTCTGCGGGTCCATGAAATGGTGGCCTTGGTGGTCGTGGTAGCTGAATTCCAGCGGCGTGCGGCTCGTCTCGACCACATCCACCTTCTCGGTCGAGGAAAACCGGATGTCGGCCGACTTGCCGGTTCCGATGTAGCGGATGATGCATTGCACGAACGCGCGGAGGTTCCCCGGCGTGCGGTGGTGCACTTCGAGCACGATGGCCGGGTTCCCGTTGTAGCGGATCGCCATTCCTTTTCTCAGATCGTTTGCTGCTGCCATAAATGGGGGGCAAACAATACCCCCGCCGCCCGCCATGGCAAGGCGCGAAAAACCAGCCTCCTACTCGAAGCGCAACGCCGTGATCGGATCCAGCCGCGCCGCCTTGGAGGCCGGGTAGATGCCGGAAAGCAATCCCGCGAAGACCGCGAAGGCGACGCTGAATAAAATCCCGTCCAGCGTCAGCACCGGCACATTCTCGGTCGGCGAAATCAATTTGAGAACCTCGATCAAGCCCAGCGATGCCAGAATCCCAAGCAGCCCGCCGATCAGCGAAATCAACATGCTCTCGATGAGGATTTGGCGGAAGATGTCCCTCGGCCCCGCCCCCACCGCGAGGCGGATGCCGATTTCCCGCACCCGTTCCGAAATGCTCGCGAGCATGATGTTCATAATCCCGATGCCGCCCACCACGAGGCTGATGGCGGAAATCAACCCGCCGCTCAACCGCGCCGCTCGCACGCTGCTCTCCACACGGTCGAACCAATCCTCGCGCGTCTCGAGGTCGTAGTCGTCCACCCCGCGGTGCGTCAAATCCAGCACCGCCCGGATTTGCGAGAGCGCCGCACGAAAGTGGTTCAGGTCCCCGATCCGCACCGTCAGCGTGTCGAGCCGGATCGATCCCATCGCATTCGCCGCCGTCCCGTTCGCCGAGGCCCCCAGTGCCGATGAGGTCGAAGCCGCCGCTCCCCCACCCGATCGGAACTCGTGGAACATGGTTGTGAATGGAATCAACACCGATTCGTTCTTCACCCGGAACGGATCCCAGCGGTAGCTCGGCACCTTGCGTCCAGCCTTGCGCGCCCGCGCCTGCTCCTCGCGTTCCTGCACATTCAACACACCCACCACCGTGAATGGCGAATCGCCGATCCGCACAGTCCGCCCGAGCATTGCCTCCGCAGCCGTCCCCGGCCACAACTCCCGCGCCACCGTTGCCCCGAGCACCACACTGCGCATGCCCCGGTCTACATCCAGGTCCGTCAAAAACCGCCCGGCCTCGAGCGTGTGCATCCCGATCACGAAATGATCTGGAAAAACACCTCGCACGGTCCGCCTCTCAGCCTCCCCGCCATCGCCACGCGAGACCACCGTGTTGCGGTTCAATTCCGGCGACACATGCGAAATCAATCCCGCCGCGCCCTTCAGCGCCTCCGCATCGCGCAGCGTCATTCCGGGGGAGAGATTGGCGAAATCGAACATCCGCCCGCTGGGTTCGTTCTTCACCACCGAGACCAACTCGAGCCCGCCCATCTGTTGCATGAAGGTCCGCATCCCCTCCTCGATCCCGCGCGTCAGCGCCATCGTGGCGATGAGGCTGCTCACACCGAGAACCACACCGAGCATGGAAAGAAAACTCCGGAACTTGTGCGCGGCGATCTCGCCAAGCCCGATCTGGAGCGCCACCCACAGGCTCACCGCCGTTCCTCCCGCACGATTTTGCCGTCGCGCAATTCCACCACCCGCTTCGACCGCGCGGCGATCCCCGCATCATGCGTCACCAGCACCACCGTCTTGCCCGCCCGGTTCAATTCCCCGAGCAGGCCCAAAACCATCTCCCCGGTGGCGGAATCCAGGTTTCCCGTCGGCTCGTCGCCGAGCAGGATGCGAGGCCCATTCACCAACGCCCGGGCGATCGCCACACGCTGGCATTGCCCGCCGCTGAGTTGCGATGGACGGTTCGCCAACCGGTCGCCGAGCCCCACACTGCGAGCCGCCTCCTCCGCACGCCGCCTCCTCTCTTTGGCGGGAACGCCCGCATAAACGAGCGGCAGTGCGACATTCCCCACCACATCCAGCCGCGGCAGGAGGTTGAACGATTGAAAAACAAAACCGATCTCGCGGTTCCTCATCCGCGCAAGCTCGTCGGAACTGGCGCGGCTCAAATCCTGCCCGCACACTTCCATCACTCCGCCACTCGGCGTGTCGAGGCACCCGATCAAATGCATCAGCGTGGATTTTCCACTCCCGCTCGGACCGATGATCGAGACAAATTCCCCCTCGCCGATCTCGAGGTCCACGCCGTCGAGCGCACGGATTTCCTGTTCGCCGACCCGATAAACCTTCGACGCCGCCCGCAGCCGGATGAGGCTCACTTTTCCTCCGCCGGCCGCACCGCCAGCACGCGCTCGCCCGCTGCGAGCCCGGATTTGATTTCCGCGAGCGACAAATCCACCAGCCCCACCTCGACCTCCCGGCGTTCCGGCTTTTCCCCGCCCGCCACATAAACCACCTTCACCCCGTCCTCCTCGAAAACACAGGTCACCGGCACAGCCACCACGCCCTCCGCTTTTCCAAGCGGCACCTCCAGCCCCACCGAGACACCCGGACGCAGCGCGCCGCCCGCTCCCTCCACCACAGCCGCGACCTCGAATCCCTTGATCTCGTTCTTCACAGTCGCCTGCGGCGCCACCGAAGAAATCCTCGCCTCCACAACCTCCCCATCGGCACCCGCCGCCTCGACCTTCACCATGGCGCCCTTGGAAATTTTTCCGGCGTCGAGCTGGTTGACATGCGTGTTTACCACCAGGCGCGAAATATCCGCCACCACCATCAGGCTCGTTCCGGAATTCACGCTGGCCGCAGCCACCACCACCTGACCCTCGGCCACCGGGATGTCGAGCACCGTGCCATCGAGCGGTGCGAGGATGCGGGTCTTCGCCATCCGGTCGTCCACAATCCGCAACCTCCGCTGCGCCCGCTCGAGGTCGTTCTGCGCAATGCGGTGGTCGGCTTCGAGGTTCGCGAACTCCTCCTTGCTCGACATCCGCCTCTCAAAAAGCTGCCGCGCCCGCCCGTAGTTCCCGCCGGTTTTTTCGACAGCGAGGCGCGCCCCTTCGATCTCCGCCTCCACGCCGGCCCGCTCGCTGAGCAGGTCGGTATCGTCGATCGTGATCAACAAATCCCCCTTCCTCACAGCCTGCCCCTCGGCCACATGGATTTCCCGAATCTTCCCGCCGATCTCGGGCTTCACATCCACTTGGAACGCGGGCACCACCTCGCCCGCCAACGGCAACACCGGCGCCACATCCGCGATGCGAGCCTCTTCCACCGGGTCGCCTTCCTTTTCCCCGCCACGCGGAGGGAATGGCGGAATCCCCGCAAAAAACATCACGGCTGCAACAGCGAACACCCCGAATGCGGCGAGGATTTTCGTCATTTGGCGGAACCCACCGCGCCGCCTTTCACAGCGAAAACCGCCGCCACCGCCGTATAGCCGTGCAGCGCTGTCGTCCCGCCCACCGGCGCGATTTCCGCAGCCGAGAAAAAACCCGCCACCGGCTTGCGCCCGAGCGCCGAGCGCAACTGCGAGGCATCAGGGCTCTCCACGCCGAAAAAATTCTCACCGCGCCCGACACACGAGAACAACAGCGCCGCCACAGCCCGCTTCTTCGCTTTGGCCGCGGGCTTGAAGGCCCGCCCGAGATCGGCCAGCGCCGATTCCCGGCTGCGAATCTGGTATTGCAGCGTCTGACCGACCCGCGGCAAGCCGCCGATCACCACCGCCCCGGAATCGGGATCCGCCCCGATGATGTTCTTGATCAAAAAATCCCCGGACCCGAACTCCTCCGCATATTCGTTGCCCGCGAGCCCCGCGAAGAGGTTGCCCTTCGCATGGGATTTCTCCGCATCGCTCAGCGACTCGAAGGCCCGCTCCAGCACACGGTAGGCGGGCTGCCCGCCGAGAGAGTAGAGAATGTTGCTGTCGGCGCGCGTCACAGTCAGCGGCTCGCCAATCGGCCGGCAACCCTGCGCGGCAGACGGCACCAATTCCAGCCCGCCGGCAGCCGCAATAGTCACAACCTCCACACGCTGCCCGTTGAGGAAAACACACGGCCCACCGTCCCTCGCACGCCCGGTCACCCCGCCTGCCAGCGGCACCCCGGGAAAACGCCGGTCCCAATCCGCCAGCCGCGCATCGAAATCCGGATCGATCCCCGATTGAATCCACACCGCCCCGTCCGCCCCGGTGGGCACGACCTTGGCCGCATCACCGCCCACCGGTTCCGAAACCCCGCCGGTCATCGCCAACAGAGAAAATCCCTCCGCGCCTCCGAACTCCTCGCCGTCTCGAATTTGCCCCGCCGCCACACACCCCGCCACATCGCGGATGTGCCCATCCACTCTCAGAATTTCGCAAAACTCCTCCAACCCCGCCAAAAACTCCCCGCCCGCGAAAACAAACGCCGCCGTTGCGGGCTGACCCAGTTTTTTCCTGATCTGCTTTGCCGCGCGCAAGACCGACTCCGCGCGGCACGGGCCTTCGCACCTCAGGCTCGCTGCCTTGATTCCATCCACAAAAGGAATTGTTGCCGCATCCGTCCGCGAGTCAATCCAGCTTGGAGAGAATCTTGAAGGCCTTCCTCACATCCTCCACGCGCAGGATCAGCAGCCCCTTCTTCGCCGCCGGCATGCTCGCGAGATAGGCATACTCGATGTTCACCTTGCCCGCCGACAGCGCCCGGGCGATGCGCGAGAGACTGCCGGGCTTGTTGTCGTTCTCGAGCATCAGCACCTCGCTCTCCAGCACCAGCGTGCCGCGGGATTCCAGCAGCGCGATCGCCCGCCGCGTGTCGCTCACCACCATCCTCACCACCGCATGGTCCACGGTGTCCGAGACCGTGAGGCCGTAGATGTTGATCTTCTCATCGGCCAGCGCATCGCAAACATCGCTGAGCGTCCCGGGCCGGTTCTCGATGAAGATCGCCAGCTGCTCGACAGTTCGGAGGGTTTTCATAGGCGGCAAGATTGCGCCCGCGCCCGCGCCGCCGTCGAACCCAAAACACGCACAGCTTGCCACACGGCACCATCGGGGCGATGGATGCCCCGTGCAAAAACGCCAACCGCCCCGCCGCCGGGCGGGAAAAAACCATCCGCGGCGCCGCCAGGGCTCCTCATCCCCTGATTCCCAAAAACTCCGCGCCTCGATCCTCCGCGAGGTCGCCCGCCGCCCGCTCGATGCTTCCGCACTCGCCGCCGCACTGGACCTCCCGCCGGCCTGGCGCCAAAAACTCCCCGCACTCCTCGCAGACATGGAACGCTCGGGTGACATCGCCCGCATCCGCAAGGACCGCTACATCGTCCCGAAGGAAGCCGACCTCTTCACCGGAATCATCCAATTCCACATGAACGGCTCGGCACATGTCCTCAATGAAAAGGCGGGCGGACGCGACCTCCTCGTCCGCGCCGAGAACACCCTCACCGCCATGCACGGGGACCGCGTGGTCGCCCGCATCGGCACCCCTCCCCCGGAGCCTGGATTTTTTCGCGGACCCGAACGCCAGCCCGAGGGCCGTGTCATCCGCATTGTCGAACGAGCGAACGACACCATCGTCGGCACCCTCCAGCGCACGAAGAATTTCTTCCATGTCGTCGCGGACGATCCGCGCTTCGTCCACAACCTCTATGTCAAACCGCCCGCCCCGCCGCTCTCCGCCAAGCCGGGCGACAAGGTCGTTGCGAAACTCGAAATCTGGGAATCCCGCCACACGAACCCCGAGGGCCGCATCACCGAAGTCCTCGGCCCCGCCGACGCCCCCGGCGTGGACATGCTTTCCATCATCCGCCGCCACCGCCTTCCGCTGGAATTCCCCGCCGATGTCCAACGCGACGCCGAGCGGACGCCGCCCGAAGTCTCCGCCCATGACGCCGCCTCCCGCGAGGACATGCGCAGCGCCTTTGTGTTCACCATCGATCCCGATGATGCCCGCGATTTCGATGATGCCATCAACATCGAGCGCACCGCCGCCGGTTGGCGCGTCGGCATCCACATCGCCGATGTCTCGCACTATGTGAAACCCGGCACCCCGCTCGACCGCGAGGCCCTCGCCCGCGGGAACAGCACCTACCTCGCCGACCGCGTCATCCCGATGCTCCCCGAGGCGCTCAGCAACGGCATCTGCAGCCTCAAGCCCCAAGTGGACCGCCTCGCCTTCTCGGTCTTCGCCGAGGTCTCCGAAAAAGGAAAAATCCTCTCCGCCCGCTTCGCGAAAACCGTCATCCGCAGCGCCGCCCGCCTCACCTACCGGCAGGCGCTCGCCATCCTTGAAAAGCCCGCCGGCAACGACCCCCTCGCCCGGAATGTCCACACCGCTTGGGAACTCTCCTCCACGCTCCGGAAGAAACGCTTCGCCGCCGGTTCGCTCGACCTCGACTTCCCCGAGGTCAAGGTCTGGCTCGACGAAAACGGCCGCCCCGTGCGCCTCGAGCGCATGGAGAACGACATCTCCCACCAGCTCATCGAGGAACTCATGCTCCTCGCGAACGAACTCGTCGCACGCGAACTCAAGATCCGCCGCCAACCCTCCCTCTACCGCATCCACGAAACCCCCGACCCCGACAAACTCGCCGAATTCCGCGAGTTCGCGCTCACCCAGGGAATCCGCGCCGGCGACCTGACGAACCGCGCCGAGATTGTCAAAATCCTCGCCGCCATCCGCGGCAAGCCCTTCGGCCCGGCCGTCCGCATCGCCCTCCTCAAAAGCCTCAAGCGCGCCCGCTATTTCCCCGAGCCCGTCGGCCACTACGGCCTCGCCAAGCCGGACTACACGCACTTCACCAGCCCCATCCGCCGCTACAGCGACCTCGTCGTCCACCGCGCGCTCGAGCGCCGCCTCGGCCTCTCGAAAAAAGGCCCCGACTCCACCGGCCTCACGGCCCTCTCCGACCACATCTCCGCCACCGAACGCACCTCCGCCGAAGCCGAGAAAGAATCCGTCCGCCTCAAGAAGCTCGAATACTTCCAGCTCCAGCTCCGCTCGGACCGCCCCCACCGCTTCGAAGCCATCGTCATCGATGTCCGGAACTTCGGCGCCTTCGTCGAACTCCCCGAATTCCTCCTCACCGGCCTCGTCCACATCAGTTCGCTCGAAGGCGACTTCTATATCCACGACGCCGCCCGCGCCCGCCTCGTCGCCCGCAAATCGAAAAAAACCATCGCCCTCGGCGACCGCATCCAAGTCGCCGTCGCCCGCGTGGACATGTTCAAACAACAAGTGGACTTCAAACCCGCCTGAGCCTAATTT
>JBMOIA010000047.1:0-8556 GCA_049317565.1 Terrimicrobiaceae bacterium
GGGCGTTTTCGAGGGGCAAGGGTTGAAACTCGTGCTGCCGGGGATCGGGGAGACGATCGAGGTGTAGTGCGGAAAGAAACTCCGTGAATTACGGTTTCACCGAATATTTCACCACCAAGGTGCTGGCGAAGCGTCCCTACCTGACTGCGGAAATGTGTATTCAAGTTGTCCGGCAGCCTGAACGAAAAGAGATGCAAGACGATGGTGAGCGCATAAGGTTCTGGGCGAAGGTTCAAGAGTTGAACGGACGCTATCTGCGGGTTGTGACGCTTGCAGACGAGGCAACCATTCACAACGCATTCCCGGACAGGAGATACAAACCATGAAAATCGAATATTTTCCAGAGACGGACAGCCTTTACATCGACCTTGCGGATCGGCCTGGCGTGGACACGCGTGAAATTGAAGAGGGTATTGTGCTGGATGTTGACGAGCAGGGAAGAGCAGTGGGATTGGACATCGATCAGGCATCCAAGCACCTGAGTCTTCAGAAACTTAATCTCAGCAGGTTGCCTTTTGAGGTTGAGCAGACCGCATGAAGAGAAATCCGGACCAAGCGGTGGACTGAGCGGCTCAAGTGCCGCGGGTGTTTCCGAAGAGGCGGATGTGGAGCCGGTCGCAGAACCGGTAGCCGCGCTGTAGGCAGAGATCGACAAGCTCGGCTTCGCGGGAGCGCAAAGCGGCCGGATCGGTGCCTTCCGGCATGAGGAGGATTTTTTCGGGTGGGATTTTGATGCCGATGGAAGCGATGAGGGTTTCGATTTCGGCGGTGTCGGCCGGCGAGGACCAGACGAACTTGAATTGGTAGTCGGGCATCGAGGTCCATGCGCGCAGGACTTCGGGTTGGATGCGGGTTTTCTCGTGGCGGGCGGTCCATGCAGCGCCGGCGGTTTCCGCATCGGGCGTGGAGTTGGCGAGTTTCGGGCTGACCGATGCGAGGTCGCAGGCGATGCCCTCGGGCGAAATGGTTCCTGCGGTTTCGATGGTGATGTGGCGGCCGAGTTGGCGGAGTTCGGCGGCGAGTTCGCGGATGCCGCGGGCGACCATGGGTTCGCCTCCTGTGAGGACACAGTGCCGGGACGGGAATTTTTCGACTGCGGCGAGGATTTCCGGGATTTCCATTTCGGTTCCTTCGGGATTCCAGGAGGCGTAGGGGGTGTCGCACCAACGGCAGCGCAGGTTGCAGCCCGAGGTTCGGATGAAGACTGAGGGCGTTCCCGTGAGCGAGCCCTCGCCTTGGATCGAGTGGAAGATTTCCGAGATCAGCATGGCTTCGGCGGCAGCGGGGCGGTGCTGGCGTAGCGCGTGGGATCGGGCAGGCCGGCGAGTTCGAACGCCTCGCGGCGCTCGACGCAGGTGCCGCATTCTCCGCAGTGGATTTCACCGCCTTCGTAGCAGGACCAGGTTTTCGAAAAATCCACACCGAGTTCGGCGCCGCGGGCGGCGATGGCGGATTTCGACATCGCGATGAACGGCCGCAGAACGGCGATGTCCGCGTAGGTGCCGAGACGGATGGCCTCGGCGATCGACCGCATGAATTCCTCGCGGCAATCGGGGTAGATCGCGTGGTCGCCCGAGTGGGCTGCGATCGCGAGGGCGGTGGCGCCTTTGCTTTCCGCAAAGCCCGCGGCGATGGCGAGCATGATGCCGTTGCGGAAAGGGACGACGGTTTGTTTCATCGTTTCCTCTTCGTAATGGCCGTGCGGGATTTCGCCGCCCTTCGCGAGCAAATCAGACTCGAAGTGGTCCGCCATGAAATCGAGCCGGATGGTGGAATGCGGGATGCCGAGATGTTCGGCATGCCATTTGGCAAAGGGGATCTCGCGGTCGTTGTGCTTCGAGCCGTAGTGGAAGCTGAGAGCGTGCGCGACATCGTGCGTGCGGGCCGCCTCGTAAAGGCAAGCGACCGAATCCATGCCGCCGCTGCAGAGGACGACGACCTTCTGGCGGTCCATGCTCATCCCACCCAGTCGAAACGGATTTCCTGGGAAATTTCGGAGCTGAGGCTCATGTGGACGGGGCAGGAGCGGGCGGCGTTTTCGAGCAGCGTGCGCTGCGGGTGGTCCGCCGGAAGCGGGATGGTGAAGACCACCGTGAGCTTTCCAATGCGGCGGGGCGGGGTGGCGGACATTTCCTTCACCACGCGCACGGTGGTTTCGCCGAGTTCGATGGCGTGGCGGCGTGCGACGATGCCCATGATGGTGAGCATGCAGGTGCCGAGCGATGTGGCGGCGAGGTCGGTCGGCGAAAACGATTCGCCGCGGCCCTCGTTGTCCACCGGCGCGTCGGTGCACAGGACGGTTCCCGAAGGTTCGTGAAGGGCTTCGCAGCGGAGGTCGCCCAGATATTTGATGGAAATGCCGACCATTGCCGGGCGGTCAGTCGATGATTCGGACCGGCGTGCCGGGGGCGGCGTTTTCGAAGAAGATTTTCGCCATGCGTTCCGGCATGCGGATGCAGCCGTGGCTGTCGGGGACTCCCGGGAGGAAGCCTTGGTGCAAACCGACCGCTGTGCGGCCGAGGCGCATGAAGTAGGGCATCGGCGAACCGGCGAAGCTTGCGCCGGGCGGCATGGGGTCTTTTTTGATGCCCACATTTTTGACAAGGACATCGCCTTGGGCGTTGACGAAATTGCCGTAGAGGTTCGAAACGTGGTCGGCTTTTTTCTGGGTGATTTTGTAGGTGCCGGTGGGCGTGCCGAAGCCTTCGCGGCCGGAGGAGATGGCGGAGACGCCGGCCAGTTTGCCGCCCTTGTAGAACGAGGCCGTTTGCTCGGAGAGGTCGATGACAATCGATGGCGGGCCCGAAAGACCCTCGCCGTCCCAGTAGGAATTTTTGTCGGCCAGCGTGGACTGGCTGGAGCGGGAAATGATCGAGCCATCGGTGCCGAGGTAGCTGGTGCGGGTGTCGTTGAGGCGGCGGTCGTAGCCCGCGCACGAGGCAAGGAGCGCGGAGGCGAGGAGCAAGGCGGCTTTGGCGAGAGGACTCATCGTTGCGGGCGGAATAAAGCGCGCCGCGTGCGGGGGGTCAAGCGGAGTCGGGGCGGCGAGTTTTTCGCCTTGCACGGCTCGGGGGTGAGGGACAGCATTTTTGGCGATCAGTCCTCTCCCCCTTATGAAAACCGAAGAGCAGTTCAATCTTTGCCGTGCATTCGTCCAATCCTCCTCCTTCTGGCATGACGCGCCGTCGGCGCCGAAGACCGAAGGCCCTGTGATCACCATCTCGCAGGCCGCGGGGGCGCGGGGGAATCCGATCGCCAAGGAAATCGTGCGGCAATTGCACGGCGGCGGCGCGGCGGCGGGTCACCGTCATCATCCGTGGACGCTTTTCAACAAGAGCCTCGTGCGGCGCGTGGTCGAGGAGCATCAATTGCCGAAGAGCACGGTGAGTTTTTTCCCGGAGGACCGGACCGGGCAACTGAAGGACATGCTCGGGCAGGCGCTGGGATTGCATCCCGGCGCCTATGCGACGGGGTTGAAAACGGCGGAGACGGTGCTGCGGTTGGCGCAGACCGGGCACGCGGTGATCGTCGGCAGGGGCGGAAATTTCATCACGCGGAACATCGCGCGTGCGGTGCATGTGAGGCTGGTGGGATCCCTCGAGGTGCGGATCGCGAGCTTTTCCAAGATCTACCATGTTTCGCACGAGGAGGCGAAAAAGGAGGTCGCGCGCCGGGACAAGGCGAGGAAGAGCTACATCACGGAGAATTTCCGGCAGGACATCGACGATCCGCAGGTTTACGATGTGATTTTGAACACGGACAATTTGACCGACTCCGCTGCAGCCAGGCTGATCGTCACGGCACTGGAGGAGAAGATTCTCGAGGCGACATGAGGTGGGATTCGGGTTTCCGCTACCGCGGGAAATTTTCTCAGATTGGTTCTTGTAAGACCCGATTGCGCTGAATTAAGAACACCAGCTTCAATTCCTCCGCATGGGAAAAACCCTCGTCATTGTCTCGATCGCCCTCTCCGCCATCGCGGGTGCTTTAGGTTTCCTCAACCGGCAAACACTTACGGAAACCAAGGCGAATCTGGAGCAGACCACGCTGGATCGGGATGCCAAGCAGCAGGCTTTAACAAGGACCGAGGGCGAGCTGGAAAACTCGAAAAAACAAACCGCCGAGTTGACCACGAAGAACCAGGCCGTGGAGTCGGACAACGCGAAGCTCAAGGCCGACATCGCGACGAAGAAGTCGGAACTCGAGAAGTTGTCGGCCAGTGTTTCCGAGAAGGAAACCGAGATCGCCACGCTCAAGACCGAGATCGAGACCAAGACTCAGGAGATCACCACGCTGCAGGCGGGTGCGACGACCGCGGAGCCGGAAGAGGGCTCCGAACTTCAGCAGGAGGTGGATTCCCTCAAGCTGGCCAATACCGAGCTGACGAGCCAACTGGACTCGGCGCGCGGGGAGTTGGAGGTTTTCAAACAGAAGGAGAAGGAAAAACTCACCCGGCAGGCTCTGAACAACCTCACCGGCCGGATTCTGGCGGTGAACCAAGCGTGGAATTTCGTGGTTTTGAACATCGGGGACCGCAACGGGATTTTGAGCAACACCGAGTTGATCGTGAAGCGCGGGACGGCACGGGTCGGCCGCGTGCGGATCACCTCGGTCGAGCCGTCCACATCGATCGCGGACATCATTCCCGGCAGTCTTGTGCGCGGCCTTTCGATCCAACCCGGCGATGATGTCATTTTCCAAGTTGAAGCGAATTAGCCTGCTGGCCGTTTTGCTGGCGATGGCTGCGGGATTGGGCGGTTGCACCATCCCCGACGAGAAGACCGCGACCCAAAGCGGGACGCTCCCTTGGAACCGTCCGCAATCGTGGGAAGGCGCCGGGATGATGGGCGCCGCGATGCAGGGGACTCCCTGAGCGGGACTCCTGCCGGAAATTCAGCGCGCGAGGCTGGAGAACATCGGGGCGACCCAGGCCAACCAGAGCGTGAGGAGCAAGCCGGAGGCGATATTGAGCCAGATTCCTGCACGCATCATTTCGTGAAGGGCCACGCGACCGCTGCCGAAGGCGATGGCATTGGGCGGCGTTCCCACCGGCATGATGAACCCGCAACTGCTGGCGAGGGTGACGGCCGTGGCGAGGAAGACCGGGTCCTGGCCGAGACCTGAGGCCAGTGCGGCGGCGACTGGCAGGAATGTGGATGTGGTGGCGGCATTGCTTGCCAATTCCGTCAGGAGGATGAGGAGCGCGACGACGATGGCAACGACGGCAATGGTCGGCAGGAAGCCGAACCCAGAGGCGAAGCCGCCGGCCCATGCGGCGACGCCGTTGGATTGAAGGGCCGCCGCGAGGCTGAGCCCGCCGCCGATCAGGATGAGGACATCCCAGGGAACGGCGCGGGCGGATTGCATGTCGAGGAGGCGGGAATTTTTCGCACGGCCATCCGGGAGCACGAACAGCAGCAACCCGCCGGCCATGGCGATGGTGGTGTCGGTGAGCCAGGGGACCGATTCCTTGAGGAACCCGCTACCGATCCAAAGGGCAGCCGTGGCGGCGAAAACGAGGGCGACGAGTTTTTCGGCGCGGCTGGCGGGTCCGAGTTCGCGCGCCTCGCGGGCGATGGTCTCGTGCCCGCCGGGGAATTTTTCCGAGCCCGGCCGGAAGACCACGAAGACAAGGACGATCCAGGTCACCACGAGCAGCAGGAACGAGAGCGGGGCGGCGAGCAGCATCCAATCGAGGAAGCCGATCTGGATGCCGTAGTTTTCCATCATGAACCCGGCGAGGATCGCATTGGGTGCCGTGCCGACGAGCGTGGCCATGCCGCCGATCGTGGAGCCGTAGGCGGTGGTGAGGATGAGAGCGGGTGCGAAACTGCGGTCGTGCTCGACATCGAAAATCCGGAGGACGGAAACCGCGATGGGAATCATCATGGTGGTGACGGCGGTGTTGTTGACCCACATCGAGAGGAAGGCCGCGGCCGCGAGGAATCCGCCAATGAGTGCCGGCTTGCGCGTGCCCGAGGCCCCGATGATGGCGAGGGCGATGCGGCGGTGGAGGTTCGAGCGCTCCATCGCCAGTGCGATGAAAATTCCGCCGAGGAAAAGAAACACGACCGGGTTGGCGAAAGGGCCGGCGGCGGTCTGGACATTGCAAATGCCCGCGGCGGGAAACAGGACGAGCGGCAGCAGGGCTGTGACCGCGAACGGCAGCGCCTCGGAGATCCAGAGCGCCGCCATGAGCGCGCCGGCGCCGAGGGTTCGCCAGCCTGCGGGGGAGAGGCCTTCGGGGTTTTCCGAAAGGAGAGTGAAAATGAAAAACGCGAGCCCCGCTGCGGCGATGGTTCGCCTGAGAATGGCGGCGGCCATTGGGGGAAACTCAGGAAACGCCCTTGAACCAGCCCGGGGATTGGGGATTCAAGCAGGTGTTGATTTGTTTGACCTCGGTGTAGGCCTCGTAGCCGTAGGTGCCGAGTTCGCTGCCGATGCCGCTGCGCTTGTAGCCACCCCATGGCGCTTCGTTGAAGGTCGGGTGGTAGGTGTTGATCCAGGTGATGCCCGCGCGCAGGCGACGGATGACACGCTGGGCGCGGGCGCCGTCTCGCGTGAAGACCGCCCCGGCCAGGCCGTATTCGGTGTCGTTCGCCATGCGGACCGCCTCGTCCTCGGTATCGAAAAGCTGGACCACCAGGACGGGCCCGAAAATTTCCTCGCGGACGATGCGCATTTCCGGGCGGGTGTTGATGAAGACCGTGGGCTGGACGAAATTCCCCGCGGCGCGGCGGTCGTTGTAGGCGCAGCCGCCGCAGAGGAGCTCGGCACCTTCGGCATGGCCGGCCTGGATGTAATCGAGAACCTTTTTCTGGTGGGCGCGGGAGATGAGCGGTCCCATCTCGGAATCCTCCTCGAGGCCGGGGCCGACGACGATTTTTCCGCATGCTTCGGCGAGGCGCGGAAGAAAATCCGCAGCCATCGAACGCTCGAGCAACAACCGGGAGCCGGCGCTGCAAACCTCCCCCTGCCCCGCGAAGATGCCGAACATCGCGAATTCGAGAGCGAGCGCGGGGTCGGTATCGGCGAACATGATGTTCGGGCTCTTGCCGCCGAGCTCGAGGGAGATTTTTTTGAAGTTCGAGGCCGCGGCGACCATGACCTTGCGGCCGGTTGTTCCGCCGCCGGTGAAGGCGATCTTGTCCACGAGCGGGCTCTCGGCGAGGTGCGAGCCGACCGGGTCGCCGGCACCGTAAACCATTTGCACCGCGCCGGGCGGGAAGCCGACTTCATCGATCAATTCGAAGAGGAGCGATGCGGAGAGCGGGGTGAGTTCGGAGGGCTTGAGGATGCAGCAATTCCCCGCTGCGAGGCCGGGGGCGAGTTTCCACGCCGCCATGAGAAGCGGGTAGTTCCAGGGAATGATCTGGCCACAAACGCCGACCGGTTCGCGGACAGTTTGGCAAACGATGTTCGGGTCACCGACTTCGAAGGTTTGGCCGTGCGGCTTTGTGGCCAGGCCGGCGTAGTAGCGGAAACAACCGGCGGTGTCGGCGGCGTCGAACCGCGCCTCGCGGAGCGGCTTGCCATTGTTGCGGGTATCCATCTGCGCGAATTCCTCCGCGCGGGATTCGATGAGGTCGGCGAGTTTGAAGAGTTTTTCGGCACGACCCCCGGCGGGCGTTTGCGGCCATGGTCCTTCATCGAAGGCCTTGCGGGCCGCTTCGATCGCCCGTTGTGCATCCACGGCGGAGGACTCCGGGGCTTCGCCGAGGATGGAGTTGTCGGCGGGATTGTGGAACGGGCGGGTTTCGCCGCTGGCTGCGGGGACGAATTTTCCGTCGATGTAATTGAGAAGCGGCATTGGGTGCGCGGTTAAGGCCTCCACATGGCCGCATTGATGCAGGACCACAAGTGGATGATCCACCCCATGAGGAAAATCCAAGCGATGGCCGAACCCACAAAGAAGAGGATCGCTGCGAGGATGCGGCCTTGAACGAGTTGCCCCAAGCCCGGGATGAAGAAACTGCAAAGGGCTGCGATGACATTTCCGGCGGAACCTTGTCCCGTGCTCATGGGCAAACTATCCGCGCGACGGATTTTTTGCGCAAGCGATTCCGGTTTGGATGCTGTCGGGTCGGTGGAATCCGCAGAGGTCATAAAACGGCGCGTGCGAAGGATGGTCTCTCACGGCGGCACAGCGTCCACGGCGGATTTTTTTGGGGCAACACGCCATTTGCGTTGGTGGGGATGACCGGCCTCGGTCGTCCGGGGGAGCTTGGAACGCGCGGTCTGTGCAGGATTTTTGAGGTGCTTGCCTTGTTTGCAAAGGGAAGCTGGCGGCGACGGCGCACCGCCCTCCGGGGAATTTCGAAAGGCGTCGCCGCTTACAATTCGCGTGCGAAGGATTCGATATCCGCGCAGCGGATGGCCGCGCGGTGCAGGCCGGTGAGCTTACCCAAGTCTGTCACCTCGGCGATGGCTTCCTTCAAGCCCTCCGGCACCCGCTCGAAGCGCACTTCCAAGGCCTCGATCACGGCTTGTTGCTTGGTGAAGATTCGTTCTTCCTCGCGGCCTTCCTGTCTTAATTGATCGGCTAATGACATGACA
>JBMOIA010000048.1:0-8545 GCA_049317565.1 Terrimicrobiaceae bacterium
GCGCAAGCGAGGGGGCACGAAAAACCCCGTGTGGTGCAAGACAGAACAGGGGACCGCGGGCCGCCTGCCCTCCCTGCGCGCAAGCGTCGGGGTCCCCGGGTATTGGTCGCAGCCCGCAAGGGCCAGTGTCCGCCGAAAGACGGCGCTGAGACAAATGGCCGTCCAGGCCGCCGCGTGAGCGGCGCGCCGGACAGAATCCGGCTTACAGCCATCGCCCCAACCGCGGGCGCCGCGCAAAAAAAACGCGGCGCCCGCGGCCTTTTTCAGCGGCGATCTTTTGCCCTCGGAGTTTTGTGACGATCGATGATTTCTCGCAGCTCGAGTGCTGAAAATTGTCCAGGCACATTCGGAGAGGCGATCCAACCGTAGTTCAAAACCGAACCGCAGCAGGCGAACAAATAACGCGATGCCAGTCCGAGCTTTCCCATGCCCATGACAGCCAGCGGGAGGGGTGAATTTTGGAACAGACCGAGCAATCGAGCCACATCGGCCTGGGTGTTGGTGGTTGTTGCGATTTTGACAACTCCCGCTCCGCCCTCCACCGCAGAGCGGATCTTGCCCTTCAAAACGGAAAGTGGCGGCGTTTTTTTGAAATCATGGAACGAGGCGATGATTCCAACCCCGCGGCTTTTTGCATCTGCGAGAACCGAACTCATCAAGCCCAGGCTTCTGATCTCGACATCAACGAAAGTCGCAAACGGGAGGAGTCGCCCGAACAGTTCCCTCCTCTTTTCGACAGGCAAATTTCCAGCCCCGCCTTCGGCCGGATGTCGCGCGGTGATGATCCATGATTTTTCAGAATGCGGCACACGATCCCCGAGCCGGTCCGCCCTCCACTCGAGAAGATCGCAATGCCCGACTGGTCCACTCAAAGCGGCCGAACTGTCCATAATTCCAACAACCAGCGGCCCGTCGAAAGTCCGCCATTTCCGGTTAAAACTTTGACTGCGTGGGGTGATAACCCTACTTTTTGCAACCCCGCCGGGGGCATCGCGATCCATCCAGCCTTAATGATTCCTCATCGCCATGAAATCAATCAGCAACTGCTGAAGGTCACTGACGCCTTGTTGCTGGGCTTAGCGTTTTGGCTGTCGCATTTCTTGCGCTACAACAACATGATCATCCTCGACGGGTTGGTGGAGATCGGCCCGTTCCCGGATTTCCTTTGGATCCTCGCGGTTGTTGTTCCGTTCGGTCCGTTCCTGCTGGAGTTGCAGGGCTTTTACAACCACCCGAACGAACGCTCGGCCGGCCGCTCTCTCCAGCGGATCGCTTCGGCCGGCGTGTGGCTTTTCGTGATCCTCGGTGCGGCGGTTATTTTCCTTCGCCTGCAAGTCCCGAGCCGTTCCGTGCTGATCATCTTCGCTGTATTGGGGCCGTGCGCACTGCTGGCCCGGGAACGCCTGCAAGTCGCGCTCTACCGCCGCAGCCTCGCTTCGGGCGCCATCGGGGAACGGATCATCGTGGCCGGAGAACCCGCCAGCATCGACGCGCTGCTAAGAAATTTTACACCCATCCAAAAACTCGAAACCCGCGTGGTCGTCACGGTCGATTTGGTGGAATCCGGAATCGACCGGCTCGTTGCCGAAATTCACAAACACTCGGTTGGCCGCGTGGTGCTCGCCTTCAGCAAGGTGGACCTCGACAAGGTTCAAAAAGCCATCGCAGCCTGCGAGGCGGAAGGCGTCGAGGCCTGGCTCAGCACCGAGTTCATCCAAACCTCGATCGCCCGCCCTTCCTTTTCCAATCTGGGTTCGCGCCCGATGCTCGTCTTCCGCAGCACGCCGGAAATCTCCTGGGCACTGTTCCTGAAAAACACCGCAGACCGCGCCGGGGCCGCCATCGGACTTGTCCTGCTTTCGCCGTTGTTCCTTTTGGTGGCCTTGGCAATCCGCCTGACCTCGCCCGGCCCGGTCATCTTCCGTCAAGAGCGGGCGGGTTTGCATGGACGCCCCTTCACGATGCTGAAATTCCGCACCATGGCCTCCGACGCCGAGCAGCGCCAAGCCGACCTCATGGAACTCAACGAAATGAAGGGGCCTGTTTTCAAAATTGAAAACGATCCGCGCATCACACCGCTCGGCCGCTTCCTGCGCCGCACGAGCATTGACGAGTTTCCGCAGCTCTGGAATGTCCTGCGCGGCGAGATGAGCCTCGTTGGCCCGCGCCCCTTGCCCGTCGGTGAAGTCGCCCGGTTCGAAACCACCGTCCACCGCCGCCGGCTCAGCATGAAACCCGGCCTCACCTGCCTCTGGCAAATCCGCGGCCGCAACACCGTCAGGGACTTCAACGATTGGGTTCGCATGGACCTCGAATACATCGACAATTGGTCTCCTTTCCTCGACCTCCTCATCATCCTCAGAACCATCCCGAGCGTCCTGCTGGGCGTCGGGGCGAAATAAAACCGCCATGCAAATCCCGAATGAAATCAAAGAGTCCGGAGCCGAAACCGCCATCGTTCTCGGTTCCGGCCTCGGCCCGTTCGCCGAAACCCTAGCCCACGATTTCTCCATCGAGTATGGGGAGATCGATGGGCTCCCCACATCCGGCGTCCCCGGACATGCGGGCCGTTTCATCGTCGCGCGCCTTGCCGGAAAACCCATGCTCATCGCCCAGGGCCGGGTCCACCTTTACGAAGGCTGGAGCGCCCAAGAGGTCGTGCGCCATGTCGAGTTCATGCACGCCGCGGGCATCAAAAAACTTCTCCTCACAAACGCCGCCGGCACCACCAATAAAAATTTCCTGCCCGGCTCGTGGATGATGATTTCGGACCACATCAATCTCACCGGCCATTCCCCGCTGCGCGGAGGCCCGAACTTCATCGACATGTCGCAGGTTTACAGCCCGCGAATCCGAGCGATTTTCCGCGAGGCGGCATCGAAAAAAAACATCCCGCTCCACGAGGGCGTTTATACCGCGATGCCGGGACCCCAATTCGAAACCCCCGCCGAAATCCGGATGCTCCAAGCTCTCGGCTCAGATGCCGTCGGAATGTCCACCGTGTCCGAAGCCACGCAGGCGCGGTTCCTCGGGATGGAGGTGGCCGGCTTTTCGTGCCTGACGAATTGGGGCGCCGGGCTCTCCAACGCCACGCTCGCCCACGAGGATGTTACCGCCGTAGGCCGCGCCGCTGCCGGGCAGATGGTGGAACTCCTCCACGAGGTATTCCCTCTGGTCTGAACTACCCGCCGGTGATTTTCTGAAATTCGGGATTGTCCCGAAGCGGCGCAAAGTCCGGTGACTTCGACAGCGCCTCGCGCATCACCAAACCGCCCCTGCCGACCGCCTCGCGGGCGGCTTGAAGACTCCCTTCGCTGTCTCCGTTGCGCAATTTCGCGAGCGCCAGCAGGAAATAATTCTGCGCCTCGCCCGGCTCTGCGGCCACCAGCGCCTGCGCCGCCGCCAATTCTGTTTTCTTCAAATCCGAAGCCCGGCTTTGCAGAACTGCCTGCGAAAGAAATTCCGGATTGTTCGCCAAAGCCCCGATGGATTTTTCGAAAAACGGCCCCAGCGAATTCGTGTCGTCCACCGCGGCGTAAAGTTCCACGAGTTTCCCCGCCGCCTCTGCGTCACCCGGATTTTCGACGAGCATTTTCTCCAAGCCCGCGATCTCGCCCTGCATTTCCTTGCGCTTTTCAGCGCTGAAATACATCGCCCAGAGCCCGGTGTTGTTCGGGTCCTCCTTCAGCGCCGCCTCGAACAACGCCAGCACCCCGTCGAAATCCCCGCGTTCCCACAGCATCTCGCTCAGCGCCGAGAGGCTCTCGCCGTTGCCCTGCCAGAGCGCCAAGGCCTGCCGATAGGCGCGCTCCGCCTCGGAATCCATCTTCCGGTGCCGATACAAATTCCCGCCAGTCGCCCGAAGCTTCGAAAACGAGCGCTGCGCATCGTAGTCCTTTTTGAAATTTGGGTCGGCCAAAAGCCGCGCCGAGTATCCGTCCCAGAATTCAAAATCCCGCCGCACGGATTCGGCCGGAATCTCAGCCAGCGGTTCGGGGTGGATTTTGTAAACCAGACCATGCGGCTCCGCGTGTCCATACGACCACTCGAGCGGAAAACTCTCCTCGACGAAAAACGCATGCGCATCGCGATTCTTCTCCCAAATCAACCGCGTCACCACACTGTGCGGAATCGACGGGTCCACCTCCCCGCGGTCCGCCGCCCGCTGCATTTCTTTGGCCACCTCTTTTTCGATCTCGTCCTCCGAAGGAAAAACCAACGGCTTCACCGGATACATCGAATCTCGCCCCAGCCAGCGCTCGAAAACATTCCGCGGCTGCGGCCTGTCGGGCCCGTAATGGTCGGCCAGGTATTTCCTGTAGAGCGGCTCCCCCACCCCGTTCTGCGTGATGATGTAGAGGTCGCGCCGGTCGAACGCCGGATCACGCTTCACGCCCGGCGCCTGCGAGGATTCGCCGAATATCATGTAGGTCGGCACGAACCGCCCGGGGTCCGTCCCGCCGAGAACCACGCTTTCCGCAGGCAAATCCTTGAGCATGTCGTGGCCGAATTGCCATCCGAACCACCGTCCCTGCTGACTGCAACCGTCGTAGTTGAAAAACAATGGACAAAGAGGCAGCGCGAGCAACCCGTAGCGCAACGGCGCCAGGCGCGGCACGCGCGCAAAAAGCCAGCACGCCGCAGCCACGAAGCCCAATCCGGCGAGCAATGCGAAAATGAAATTCGTGTAGGTGTGGTAGGGCATCTGCAGCCACCAACCGCCGGCATCCGTTTGAGCGCCGTCTGCCACCGGTTGTAAAATCGCCGCCAGCACAAACGCGATTTCCAAAACATAAATCCATGTCCTCGCCGCGAGTTCCCTCACGCGCAGCACCACCAGCAGCGCTCCGAAATACGCCAGCACCCCGAGCGGTGTGAAACTCCTGCCCAGCTGCCACCAGAAAAACCCGACCCATTCCTGCAACCGCGCCAGCGTTCCTGTTTGTCGCGCGTTTTGGACCCCGGTTTCCGCCGCCGCTTCGGCCCCGCCGGTTTCGCCGGTCCCCATCAACTTGCCGAGCGATCTCAGGCTCTGCTGCGAAAGGCTTCCGCCGTATTGCGAACGGTTGAACGAAAAGAAAAAACCCTCCGGCGTGCGCGTGTAGGCCCAGTTCATCGGCGGATTCGTCGCCGAGGCGAGCGGCATGTAGGCATACGGCAGCAACCCGAGCAGCACAACGAACGGCAAATACGCCACGAGGCGCCATTCGACCTGGAACCTCCGCAACAGCACCAGCACCGCGAATCCCGCCATCACGCAATAGAAAAACCGAATCGCAGTTTTCAACACCGGCCCCTCGCCCGAGAGGATTGCGAACCCCAGATACGCGGCGAGGACTGTCAGCGCGCACGCCAACACGAGGTCCCAAAAAATCGCCCGCCGCACCAGCAGCACCGCCAAAAGCGGCAGCGGCGCCATCGCGACAACGAGTTGGTGATTGCTGAAGGCCAGCGCCAACAAAAAAAACTGCAACAATAGCAGCCCCAGCCTCTCCGGACTGCGCAGCCACGCATAAAGCGACACGAGGAACAGCCCCACCAACAGAACATGCAGCGTGTAAACCTCCGCAATCACCGCCTGCGACCACACCGAAAAGCTGAACGCAAAGAGTAGCGCCGACGCCACGGCCACCGTAAAATTCAATCCGCGCCAGCGCGCCAACCCCTCCCCGAGGACCCACCGCGCTGAACTCGAAAACAGCGCCGCCACCAAACCCGCCGCGAGCGCGCCACAAAGGCCGCTGAACAAATTAACCTCCCACGCCGCATTCCCAAGCGGGAGCAGTTGAAAGGCCCACGCGAGCATCGTCCACAGCGGATATCCGGTCGGGTGCGGCACGCCGAAATGCTGCGCCGCCACAATGAACTCGCCCGAATCCAGCAGCGTCACATTCGGCGCCGCCGTCCAAAAATACACCACCCCCGCAATCACTGCGGAAACCAGCCCCGCCACCCAATCCGCCCGCCGCCAAACTCCGTCCGCGAGATTAACCTCCGGCTGCATGTGCCCTCATGAAAATCCGCTGCTGCTCGACCATTCCCGAAGCCTGCAGCCTCTCCGGGCGGCGCCAGACCGCGGCGGGGTTTGGCGGGACCAACATGTCGAATATCCGCGCCGATTCCCCTTCCCCCATGCCCTGCAGGCGCTCCGCACGCTCGCGGTCCATCTCCTCATCCACCATTTTCCACTGCCGGATGCGCTCAAGGATGCGTTCCTTTTCGGTCATGGCGCAAATTTAACCCAACGCCGCGCGCACACCACCGCCAAAAATCCCAAAGCCGCCGCCCATCCCGCCACCGCAGCCCAAGCGCAGCAGCCATACCACCAAGGCTGCCGGAATTCGAAAACCACGCCGGCCGTGCCATCCGTCCGCACCGCCGAAAACGCCAGCATCGCACGCCGCAGCTCCATCGGCTTTCCCTCCGCGAAGGCCCGCCAGTCGGGATGCCACGCCTCGTTGAAAACCAACCACCCCGCCTGCCCAGTTGGCACAAATTCCACGCGCTGATACCGCATCGCGGTCCTTGCCACCGGCAAAAACGCCTCCCCCTCCTCCACCTTGCCACCCTCGACCGCGGCGATCCTCCCCTCCACCACCCGTCCGCGCAGCCCCGGCTCGTCCACGGCGGTGCCATCGAGCCGCACCACCGCGAGATTGTGCTCCGCGCCGCCCAATGCCGCCATCGCCACCTCCGGCCCATCGCTCCCGGCTGACACAAAATCCCGCGCCAAAAACCCGAAGCCCAGCGGCTCCGGCACTGCCAGCACCGCCATGTTCGCATTCTCGAACGCCACCGGAAACATCCCGCGAAGCCGCTCCTGCAAATCCCCCGGCGTGTCGGGGTCCGTTTTATCAACGAGTAGATACGCCACGCCCGCCACCCGCATATAGGCACGCAGCAGCCCGTCGTCCAAAAACGCGCTCGCCTGCAACACCGCCGCCCCGCGCTGCTGCAAATAGTTGTTGAACGCCTCCGCCGCCAGCGCCCGCCCCGAAATCCACGACGTCATCAGGTAAAAATACCGGCCCGAGACCGGATACACGCGCCCCTCCACCGGAGCCGCCCGCAAAAATTCCTGCGCCTCGAGGAAATCGCTCCACACCTGGCGGTCCAAGCGTTCCTTGAAAAACGGCTGCGCATAAACCCCCGCATCCAGCGCCGAAAAAATCACCAGCGCCGCGGCCAATGCCCGCCGGATCGAATGTCCATGCACCTCCGCAAGCAACGCCCCCGCCGCCAGCGCCACGGCCGCCACCATCAACACCGCCCCCGTCACATGGTAAAAATCGAACGGCGCGCGGATATTCGCATACAGCGGCACCCACTCGAGGATGCGGAAACCCGGCACGAACAAATAAACCAGCGAAACCCCCGCCGCCACCCAACGCCAAAGAGCCGAACCCTGCGGCACGATCCGGAAAACCACCCACAGCTGCGCCGCCAGCAGGAACCACGCGACCGCCGGGGTGAAATCCGCCGCACCACCCGACATCCGCAAAAATTCAAAATGCCCGCCCACCACGCTGCGCGGACCGAACGAAAGCCAGAACATCCCCAGCCCCAGCGCGAGCATCAGCCTCGCCTGGCGGCCAAGGTTCGATCCCCGCGCACAGCCCCGCAGCAGCATCGCCACCAAAACCCCCGCCCAGACAAATCCCAAATATGTCCCCCCGTTCAGCGTCGTCGGCGCGAACCCCTGATCCATCCCCTCCCCCAGCACCCCGCCGCGGTCGAACCAACTGATCGCACTCTTCGTGCTAAACGCCCGCTGCCAGCCCTTGAACGGCCCGAACTCGAACATCGCCACGAACCCGCTCTCCCGCAGCGCCGGCAAATTCGGCACCACCGCCAAAACAAAAACCACCGCCGCCGCCAACCCCACCACGCCCCACGCCGGCCGTCCCCCGCGTTCGCGCAAGAAAAATTCCACCGCCGCAAAAACCAAAACCACAGGCAACGCCATGGCCGCCGTCTTTCCATAAGCCAGCGCCAGCGCCGAAACCCAAACCCCGCATGCCACCGCCGCCCGCACCGTCCCCTCCCGCGCAAAAACCACGACCGACCACAGCACCCACGGCAGCACCGCCATCGAAACCAAAACCACGAAATGCTCGAACCCCGCCGCCCGCGTCAGCACGGAAGGGCACAGCACGAACAAAGCCGCCCCCAACCACGCCACCACCCCCGGTCCCGCCCACCGCCGCAAAAACACGAACATCCCCACCGCCCCGGCGAGCAGGCAAAATCCCACCGCCCATTTCGCCCCCGCCAAAAACCCCAGTGGCAGCGCGAACGCCAGCATCACCGCATTCGTCAGCATGAACCCCCAGGCAAAAGCCAAGCTCGTCCCCTGCAAAAACTGCGGCGACCACCAAGGCCACCCGCCCTCGCTCCAAAGCCCCCGCCAAAAATCCCCCGCCTTCGCAAAATTCGCCAGCAGCTCCTGGTCCGAAACCCCGCGCCCGGACCAAACCCAAACAAGAGCCGCCGCCAAAGCCACACAGCAGAAACCCGCCAAAATTTTGCGACCCATCGCCGTCAC
>JBMOIA010000049.1:0-8533 GCA_049317565.1 Terrimicrobiaceae bacterium
CGCGGGGAAAATGCGGTCGTCTCCTTTTTCGCCTCGGGACTGCCGCGACTGAAAAGAAAATGGACCGTCCGCGAAGGCGAGCGGTTCCAGCATGTCTCACGCGGTATCGAGCGCTTCGAACCCGCGTTTGCCATCCGCGAGCGCAGCGACGGTTGGCTCGATTTCCATGTCCACTTCACTGCGGGAGACAAATCGGTCCTTTCCGGTGAGGACCTCCAGCGCCTGCTGCGCAGCGGCAGTCCGAAGCTGAAGCTTTCCGACGGGCGGATCGCCGTGCCCGATGGCGAACTGATGGACGACCTCGAGCAGGTTCTGAGGGATTGCGATCCTCGCCGCGAAGGTCAGGGCTACCGCATTCGCAAGGAACACGCCGGCTATCTCGCCGCGTCGGTTGCCGAATGGAAAAACGCCGAAGCAGAGCCGGAAAAACCAACGACATCCCGCCTTGGTCCCCTCGCCTCCCGATTGCGTCCATATCAAGTCGAAGGCGCTTCCTGGCTCCTGGAGCGTGCCCAGTCCAACGGATTCGGCCTCCTCGCCGATGAAATGGGACTCGGCAAAACCATCCAGGCGCTCGCGATGTTCGAGGCGCTGCCCGGTCCGCATCTGGTCGTCTGCCCCTCGTCGCTCGTTTGGAATTGGCGCAGCGAGGCGGCGCGTTTCGTCCCAGGATTGAAGGTTCTCCAACTCGACGGTCCCGATCGCGCGAAGCGATTTGGCGAAATCCCGCAGCACGGCCTCGCCATCACGAGCTACGCGCTGCTGCGGCGCGATCTGGAAGCCTACCGTCCATTCGAATTCCGCAGCGTGGTTCTCGACGAGGCGCAGCACATCAAAAATCCGGGCAGCCAAAACGCGCGATCCGCTTGTGCGCTCCGTGCCGGGGCGAAATTCATACTCACGGGAACCCCGCTGGAAAATTCCCTGCGCGACCTGTGGTCGCTGTTCGAATTCCTTCGTCCCGGCTACCTCGGCACAAAAAAGGATTTCGAGGAACGCTACGAAAAGCCGCTTCTCGCGGGAGCGCAGGGCTCGACATGGTCCCGCCTGCTCCGGCGTATCCGCCCGTGGATGCTTCGGCGGACCAAGGCCGAAATCCTTCCTGAACTTCCTCCGAAAATCGAACAAACCGTCGAGGTGGAACTCACCCCCGAACAGAAAGCCGCCTACACGCAGCTTCAAATCGCCGCCCGCGCGGAGGTTGATGCCTTGAAAAACCAAGGCGGAGCTGCCCGCATGCGCGTCCTGACCGCCTTGTTGAGGCTCCGCCAGGCGAGTTGCGACCTCCGGTTGCTCGGATCCAAGGCGGAGCGTCCCTCCGCCAAAATCGAAGCGCTTATGGAAATCCTCGGCGAGGCGATCGATGGCGGACACCGGGTTTTGGTTTTCAGCCAATTCACAGCGGTTCTCGACCTGATCGCCCCTGCGCTTGAGGCAGAGGGTATCTCGTTTTGCCGCTTGGATGGATCGACCAAGGACCGCGGCGGCGAGGTCGGGAGGTTCCAAGGCGACGCCTCGATTCCGGTTTTCCTCATCAGCCTCAAGGCCGGGGGCGCGGGACTCAACCTCACTGGCGCCGACACGGTGGTGCATTTCGATCCCTGGTGGAACCCGGCCGCAGAGGCGCAGGCGACCGACCGCGCCCACCGCATCGGGCAACAGAGCGTCGTAACCTCGATCAAACTCGTCGCGCGCGACACGGTGGAGCAGCGAGTTCTCGACATGCAGTCGCGCAAGCGGGAGCTCGCCGCTGGGTTGTTCGACACCGAAATGCCAGAAGGGCCAATGGACGCGGCGCAATTGGCAGAGCTGGTCGGCTAAACGTCGTGCTCCGCGGTGGCCCCCTCCCGGCCGCGCAGTCGCACGGTGATCGGGAGTCCGGGAAATTCCCATTCGTCCCTGATGCGTGCGGCCAGATAGTTGAGATAACTTTCCGGCAGCAAGGTGGGATTGTTGACGAATAGGACGAACAACGGGCACGGGATCGCTGTTCTCTCGGGGGAATTCGCCTGGGTGGCGTAGAGCAGCTTGAACCGTTTGTTGGAGCGGGTTGGCGGAGGTTGGCGTTCCATGGCGGCGCGAAGGATGCGGTTCAACTCCCCCGTGCCGGCGCGCCGTGTCGCATGCTGGCGGACTTTTTCCACCATGGTGAAAAGGCGCCGGAGGTTTTCGCCGGTTCGCGCCGACAGCACGACCACCGGCGCGTAATCGAGAAAGAAGAGTTCGTCGCGCACGCGCTGCACATGCTCGCGCAAGAGGTCGGGGCCGGTGTGCTGCCCGCCCGCGATGAGATCCCATTTGTTGAGGACAATGACGGCGGGCTTGCGGGCTTTTTGGATGAGCCCGGCGATTTTTTTGTCCTGGGCGGTCACGCCACTCGTGGCGTCGATCACCAGGATGTTGAGGTCCGCGCGGCGGATCGTTTTCTCCGAACGCATCACGCTGAAGACTTCGACCGAGGTGTTGTGCCTCGAGCGGTGGCGGATGCCGGCCGTGTCGCAAAGGATGTAATCGCGCCCCTCGCGCTGCGCAGCCACATCGATGGTGTCGCGCGTGGTGCCGGGGATTTCACTCACCGTCGTGCGGCGGTCGCCGAGAATGGCATTAACGAGTGAGGATTTGCCGACATTGGGGCGGCCGACGAGCGCGAGTTTCGGCGGCACCTCGGCTTCCCCGGACTCGGGCCCGGTTTCAGGCGGCAGCACCTCCTCGATGGCATCGATGAGCCAGGAAATCCCGCGGCCGTGCGCGGCACTCACCGTGAGCGTATTCTCAAAACCCAAGCCTGCAAAATCGAAGGCCCGCGACTCGTGGGACTCCGCATCCACCTTGTTGATGACGAGGATAACCGGTTTCGCGCAACCGCGGACCGTTCGGGCAAGCTCCTCGTCGAGTGGTGTCGCGCCGTCGATGGAATCCACGACGAACAAAATCGCATCCGCACTTTCCATCGCGATGAACGCCCCCTCGCGTGTCGTTTCCGCGAAGTCGGGGTCGGGCTCCGATCCGATGCCGCCGGTGTCCACGATTTCGAAGGGCTGTCGGCCCAGCTTGCAGGTCGAGACGATGCGATCGCGCGTCACGCCGGGCTGGTCGTGGACAATCGAGATTTGACGGCCGGCGAGGCGGTTGAAGAGGGCGGACTTCCCGACATTCGGGCGTCCAATGATGGCTACGCTGCGCATGGGTTCAGACGGGATGGTTGTGAGCGCGGAGTTGGCCGATGCCGCGGACGAGGTAATCCGCGGCGCTGAGGAGTGTGATGAATCCGGCGAGGTAAACGCCCCACTGGTGGTTCGGGATTTTCAGCATGAGCCAGGCGATGGCGACCATTTGCGCGGCCGTGGCGGTTTTTCCTGTCCAGGTCGGCTTCACCTCGAGTCCGTGGTTGAGAAGGTAAAGAACTCCGCAACCGCAGAGGATCAACGCGTCTCGGGCTATGACCAGCACGGGAAACCAAAGCGGGAAGCGCTCGTTCCAATTGCTGAGGCTCAGGGTGATGATGGCGGTCACAAGGAGGCCCTTGTCGGCGATGGGGTCGAGGACAGCGCCAAGGCGTGTGCGTTGGTTCCAGTGGCGGGCGATGTAGCCGTCGATGCCGTCCGTGGCAGCCGCGAGGACGAAGGCCGCAATCGCCGCGAGGCGCATCCATTCCGCGGGCGCGCCGGATTCCACGCTGCTGCCGTAGTAAACGCAAAACAGCACGAACACCGGGATCAGCAGGATGCGGAAAATGGTGATCTGGTTAGCAACAGTCATGGGATATCGGGAGCGGGTCTCAGAGAATTTTGAGGCGCGTGAGGTCCTGCGAGTCGACCACGCCGACGGGCCGGCCGGAACCGTCCACCACCACGAGGTCGTCGATGCGGTGGTGTTCCAGCACCTGAAGCACCTCCGCGGCGAGGCGACCGCCTTGTATAGTCACCGGACGCAATGTCATGAAATCGCCGACGGGCCGTCCGCCGATGTTGGGATTCTCCGGAAAATGCCGGGCGAAGTCGCCGTGGGTGAACACCCCGGCCAAGGATCCGTCCGCGTGGACGACCACCGCCGCACCCGCCCGGTGGGCTGTCATCGCCTGGATCGCTTCGAGCACCGTGGCTTGGGGTCCGATCATGGCCAGGGATTCCAGGGGCCGCATGATTTGTTCAACACGCAAAAGCAGTGAACGCCCGAGCCGCCCGCCGGGATGGAATTTGGCGAAATCCTCTTTCCGGAATCCGCGCGCCTCGAGCAGGACCATCGCCAAGGCATCGCCCAGCACCAGCATCGCCGTGGTGCTGGAGGTGGGCGCGAGATTCAACGGGCAGGCCTCCTGGGTGACGGAAACATCCAGAAACACCGTGGCGGCCTTTGCCAAAATCGACTCGGGTGAACCGGTGATGGCAATCACAGGAATTCCCATGCGCGCGAGCGCCGGCAAGACGGCGACCAGTTCCTCAGTCTCCCCGCTGTAGCTGAGCGCCAGAGCGACATCGCCCTCCGCGACAACGCCGAGATCGCCATGCAGCGCGTTGCCCGAATGCAGGACCACCGCCGTCGCACCTGTGCTGGTCAGGGTTGCGGCGATCTTTTCCCCGATGTGGCCGGACTTGCCCACGCCGATGACGACAATCTTGTTGCGACGGGCAAGCGCCTCGAGGAGGAGATCCACAGCTTGGCCAAAGCGGGCGTCCAACCGTTCCGCCGTGGCGGCGGCTTCAGCAAGCTCGATCTCGAAAACGCGCCGCGCGCGTTGCAGATAATCCATCGCCGCAGTTTGCGGAACCCCGGGCCGCTGCGCAAGAGCCTTACCAGCCGCGCCGCTCGAAATCATCGAGGAACCGGGTGAGAGGATCGTCTTTTTTGGGGATGGGAACTTCGCGGGTTTGCTCGAGAAGCGGGTCGGTGGAGGTATCGACCTGCGTGGCTTCGAACCAATTCAGATAGTCGCGTGTGTTGCGCTCGCGTTCCACGATGAGTTGGCGGATTTTGGCGGCTTCCTCGAGACGCTTCGCAACTTTGGCCTTCGGCTTCCGTGCGAGAAGCGAAGCGACTTGGCGGTATTCCGAAACCACGGGGCGCAGCAAGGGATGGCCGCGGAATTCGAGTCCGAGCAATTCGATTTCGATCTGCCGCATGGCGTGTGCGCCGCCCCGGTCTCGCGCCCGCGCGGGCAGCGATTCAGAAATGGAGGGGGAGTCTGTTTCGCCGAGCGTCTTTTGAAGAGCCGCATCCGTGGCTTGGACCGTGAGCGAAGAAATCTTGGCGGGCATCGAGGCCCGGGCGATTTCAAGTGTCCAGAGTCTCGGCAAAAGCCCCTTGTCATCCTTCAGGTCGGGGAATGCGCCATAGATCGCATCCAAACCCTTTGTCGAAAAATCCGGTGCGCCAACCAACGCGCCGAGCTTTGTCTTTCCACCATCCCGCTTGGACAGGGTGCGCAGCAGGGCGGCCGATTGGATGCGGTAGAGGAGAAGCGTGGTCGCGTCCATGCGTTCCGGTTTTTCGCCGAGCAACCGCTGCAAGTCTGGCGGGCGGGCGGTTTGAAGGATCGCGGCGTCAACGCCTGGCGGCAGGCTGCCCTCCTTGTCGCGGCAGTATTCTACGAGCCCCTCGACAAACCATTCGGGTGGCTGCGCAAACGGCTTTCCTGCGCGGGGTGGATTGCTTTCGAGCATCGGACGCAGAATGACGGCGCGGGCGATTTCGGTTTCCCACCCGCCGCCGCGAATTCCGCCGGGGACGATATCCACTTGCACCTTTGATCCTCCGCCATCGGTTTCAAAAACCCGCGCCGCGGCTGCGGCACCTCCGGTAGTTTTGGAATCGGTTTCACGCACCACGATGGGATTCGATTCCTTGGGTTCGATTCCGGTCAGTCGGGTGAATCCCCTTTGGATCGGTTCGGCCTGCCGGACGAGGCCACGGGCCGCGGTGCGATTTTTCGAATAGACGATGAATCCCTCTCCGCGCACGGCGTCTTTCGGCGAGGCGCCCTGCCCTTGCGCCGCGGAAACGGCGGCCAGGAAAAGGATCAGCGCGGCGATGCGCCGGATGCCCATCGCACAACGATTTTTTTCGGGGAAAATTCAGCCGAGTCCGCCGAGGAGGTGACCGCAAAAATATTTTCCAGGGAATCGGCGCAGGGCTGGAACACCGGCAACACGAGAGGTAGCAACGCTGGGAGGATGGGCAAATCCCCTACCCATGCGCCGACGGGTTTCAGGGCGAGTCCATTCGCCGATTTTTCCGGAACCATTCGCAGCCGGAAGAACACATCGCGTTCGAAGAGCCGGACCTGCATCGTAAAATCCGCAAATCCGCTGCCGAATTCTGCGAATGCCCGCTCGAAACTGGCATTGATGCCGAGGGCGTTTTTGACCGGTTCGAGCTTGATGTTAAATGCCAAGAACCGATTGATCGCGTCTGGTTCCATGCTCCACGCGCCCGGGCGACTCTGCGAGGCATCGCGCAAAGAGGAGGCCAGCAAGGCATCGGCAGCGGGATCCGCTGGCGGCGCGGGAGGGATGTCGTTGTCTGGCTGGATCGCGAGCCACACGGCAAGGCCGAATGCCGGCAGCAACAGAAAGATCAGGATGTTCGAAACCACCGAGCGGCGCGGTTTGACCTTCTTGATTCCGCCCCCGGCGACTTTTTTGAAGACGCCCACTTGCGGGGCGGAGGCGCCTGCCGCGGGCATCTTCGGGGCGGAGCCGGCGACCGGGGCCGGAAGGCGGCGGCCGCACTGCATGCAAACGGCGCGGGTGTCGTCGTTCGCGGTCCCGCAGCCCTCGCAAATTCTCATGTGCCCGTCTTGGGTTTCGATTCCGCCTTGGGTGCGGACGCCGAAGCCGCAGGCTTGGTTTCGGTTTTCGGTGCTTCGGTTTTAGCACCACCGCCGTCGCCGGAATCCTTTTTTGCCGCCTGCTTGTAGCCATCGCTGCGGTAGTCGGTGATGTAAAATCCTGATCCTTTGAAAATCAGCCCCGCGCCGGTTCCGAGCAGCCGGCGCACCTTGCCCTTGCCCCAAGATTCCATTTGGCAGGATCCCTCGGGGCATTCGCTGAACGCATTGTCCTTCATCGACTGGAACGCCTCGAAACGGCCGCCGCATTTTTCGCACTCGTATTCGTAGGTTGGCATGGAGTGAAGGCTAACAATCCACGGACCGGACTGCAATCACAGGTCAGACCGCGCGTGCCTTGCGGCGCCGCTGGGAATCGGCGAGGAACTCGGCCTGGGCGTCGAACGGTTGTTCCCGCGCGCCACGCTTGCGGAATGCGTAGGTGCCGTCCGGTTGCATCACCTGCGCCTTCACATTGTCCTTCCAGAACCACTCCAGGATTTCCTCCACATGACGCACCATCGGCGGCGCTGTAACGGGGAAAACGGTTTCCACGCGGCGGAAGAGGTTTCTCGGCATCCAATCGGCGCTGCCAAGATAGATGCGGGGCTGGCCACCGTTCTCGAAACGGAAAATCCGGCTGTGCTCCAGGAAGCGGCCGACGATGCTGCGGACCTCGATGTTTTCACTCACCCCGGGGATGCCGACTTTGAGCGCGCACATGCCGCGGACGAGCAACCGGATCGGCACACCCGCCGCCGAGGCGCGGTAGAGCGCCTCGATGATCCCCTCCTCCACCAGCGAATTCACCTTGGCGTAAATGCCGCAGGGCCGACCCGCCCACGCGTGGCCAATTTCGTTTTCGATGAGTTCCTGAAAGCCCTCGTAAAGTTTCCACGGCGCGACCATGAGTTCCTTCATGCCCGGGAATCGCGAGACGCCGGTGAGGCAGTTGAATGTTTCCGCGAGTTCGGTGGTCAACTCCTCCCGCGCCGTCAAGAGACTCAGATCAGTGTAGATTTTCGCGGTGGACGGGTGGTAATTGCCGGTGCCGAGGTGGGCATAGCGGCGGATGCGGTCGCCCTCGCTGCGGATCACAAGCATCGCCTTCGCATGGGTCTTGAGGCCGGTGACTCCATAAACAACATCCACACCCGCCTCGCGCATGACGCGCGCCCAATGGATGTTCGCGGCCTCGTCGAAGCGCGCCTTCAATTCGATCACGGCCGTGACTTGTTTGCCGTTCAAAGCGGCGGCGATCAGCGACTGGACGATCGGCGAGTCCGTGCTGGTGCGGTAGAGTGTTTGCTTGATCGCCAGCACATGCGGGTCCTCGGCAGCTTGTGCCAGGAAGTCCACGACCGTCTGAAAGCTGTCGTAGGGGTGGTGCAGCAGGATGTCGCCCTTGCGCACATGGTAAAAAACATCGGTCTCCGATTCGAGCGAGACGACCGTGCAGGGCGTGAAGCGCTTGTAGCGCAGCTCGGGACGGTCGATCTGCATCGCGAGCGGCATGAGGCGGGAGAAATTCAGCGGACCGTCGATCCGGAAGACGTCCTCCTCCTCGAGGTTGAAAATGTCGAGCAGGCGCGCGAGGACATGTTCCGGGCAGTCCTTTTTGACCTCAAGCCGGACCGCCGCGCCGCGCTTGACCTTGCGCAGTTCCTCCTCGATCGCATGAAGCAGGTTGCTCGCCTCCTCCTCGTC
>JBMOIA010000050.1:0-8308 GCA_049317565.1 Terrimicrobiaceae bacterium
TGTCGCCGACGGAGCAGCCGAGTTCGCGGGCGAGTTCGGAGCCGAGGAGCGCCTTCGAGCCGGCGAGGTCGTAGGAGCCGGAGGTGATGAAGCCGGTGATGTCCACGACGCTGCGCTCGAGTTCGGGGTCGATGCCTCGGATTTTCGGGGCGAGGCGGCGGTTGTTGAACTCGACGATGACGGGGCCCTGGACGAACGGGGCGGTGGCGCGCACGGCGGGGTTTTTTGCAACTTCGGCGGAGGTTTTTTCCCACTCCTCGAGGACGCCGGCGTTGGTGACGATGACATGGGGGTCGAAGCCGATGACCTTGCGGCGGAGTTCGCGCTCGAAGCCGGTCATCACGGAGATGACGAGGATGAGGACCATGATGCCGAGGGTGACGCCGAGGATGGAGACGAGCGTGATGGTGGAGAGGAAGGTGCGCTTGGGTTTGAGGTAGCGCAGGGCGAGGAAGAGGCTGAATCCGCGGGGCATTTCGCGGGGACACTACACGGGCGGCGCGCGGCGGGGGAGGAACTTTTGAAGGATGACCGAAACCGCGCCCGGGTTATTTCGGCCAGAGGATCCAGAGGTAGCCGCCGTAGAGCGCGAGGAGCAATCCGCCTTCGACGCGGTGCAGCACCCTGCCAGTGTAAAGCAGCGGCAAGAGGAGCAGCGAAAATGCCACCATGAATCCGTAGTCCACCATCGTCACGCCAGAGGATTCGAACGGCTTCAACAGACCGGAAATGCCGAGGATGCCGAGGATATTGAAGACATTCGACCCGACGACATTCCCGACCGCGATATCGGCCTGCTTGCGGAAGGCGGCGACCAACGAGGTGGCGAGTTCGGGCATACTGGTGCCGGCGGCGATGATCGTGAGGCCGATGACCGCTTCGCTCACGCCGAGCGTTCGCGCGAGGGAGACGGAATTGTCCACAAGGAGGCGCGATCCGAGGACGAGAATGGCGAGGCCGCCGAGAATGGCCAGGATGTCGAGGGACCAATGCTTCAGCACGCCGGTGCCCGGGGTTTCGTAGGATTCAGGCTGGTTCGATGTGCGGCGGGCGAGGTGGATGTTCATCGCGGTGTAGGCAACGATGCCGACGAAGAGCAACCCTGCTTCCCAGCGGGCGAGCGCACCGTTCAGGAGCAACACCGGCAGGAGGACGGCCGCGCCGAGCGCGATGGGCGCATCGAGCTTGATAATCTGGCGGTGGACCGGCAGCGGGCAGACCAGCGCCGTCAGGCCGAGAATGACCCCGATGTTGAACGAATTCGAACCGACCACATTCCCAATCGCAATGTCGCCCTGGCCGGCGAGTGCGGATTTGATGCTCACCACGAGTTCCGGGGAACTGGTCCCGAAGGCGACGACGGTGAGCCCGACGACGAGCGGGCTGAGCCCGAGGCGGATCGCAGCGGAGGAGCCGCCACGCACGAGAAATTCGGCCCCGGCGAAGAGGAGCAGCAACGAGAGGGCGATGAAGGCGAGGTTATCAATCATGGCGGGCGATGGGATATGCGGCCGGCCGGCCGGCCCCAAGAAAAATCGGTCCGCTTGCCAAATGCGGCGGGGTTACCCATTTTGCACCCGATGCTCCACCGCCGCACCAAAAGGGCCGTGCTGGGATTCCTGTTGCTGTTCTCCATCGCCGCAGCCATCACAGCGGCGACGAACCGTTTTGTGGACGCCCAGCGCGAAAAACGGCGCGGCGAGCTGGAGCGCAAGGAACTCGAGCCGCCGCCGCCCGTGCCTGTGGCCGTGGAGTCGCGCGCGCTCGAGCGCCTGCGCAAATTCACCGCCGACATCCGGCCGTGGATGTCGGCCGATGTGCCCGCCGAAGTCGCCGGCCGGGTGGAGCGGGTTTTCGTGGAGGCCGGCGCCAAGGTGCGCCAAGGGGACCCGCTCCTGCAGATCGACGAGACCCGCGCCCGCATTGCCGTGGATTCGGCCGCCGCCCGCGGCGCCGAGGCGGAGAGGTTGTTGAAGGAAGCCGAGCGCCTGAGGAAGGCTGATGCCGTTTCAGCCACCGCCCTCGAAGCCGCCGGCGCGGAGGCTCGCGTGGCCAAGGCCGAACTCGAATCCGCCCGCGACACCCTGGCGCGCCACACGGTTCGGGCGCCGTTCGACGGCATCGTGAATGCCCGCTTGGTGGACATCGGCGACGCGGTGAACCTCAACCAACCCGTGGCCGAGGTGGTGGATCTCGACAAGCTGCGTGTGGGGATTTTGGTTTCCGATAACGACCTCGCCGCATTTCCCGTAGGGGCGAAGCTCCCGCTGCGCCTTTCGGCCCATGCGGCGCCGCTCGAGGCGGAGGTGGCATTCGTCGGGCGCTCGGCCGATCCCGATACGCGCCTGTTCAAGGTCGAGGCGGTTCTGGACAATGCGCAAACTAGGCTGCCCGGCGGGCTGCAGGGTTTCGTTGAGGCACGGGTAGCGGTTTTTCCCGAAGGGCCGGTGGTTCCCGCCGCCGCAGTGCGCATCGCCGGCGCTGACGCCGTGGTTTTGAAGGAAACCCCCGAGGGCCCGCAGCCCGTGGAAATCAAGGTCGGCCCCGAGATCGACGGCCTCTTCCCGGTCATCGAGGGGCTGCGCACAGGCGACAGGGTGTTCATCCAGTGAGCCTCGCCGAGTGGAGCACGAAAAACCGCGTGGCGGTGAACCTGCTGTGCGTGGTGCTGCTCGTCGCGGGCTGGCTCACCGCCACCACCAGACTGGAGCTCGACCTCTTCCCCGATGTCTCCACGAATTTCATCCAAATCACGACCATCGACCCGGTCACGAGTTCCCCGGAGGAAATCGAGCGCACGGTCACCGTGCCGATCGAGGAGGAACTCTCCACCGTGCGCGGACTCAAGAAGGTGCGGTCGTTTTCCGAGGACAACTTCTCGAACATCTTCGTCGAGGTCGATCCGGCCATCACCGACATCGACCCCGTCCTGAACGAGGTCCGCCAGGCCGTGGACAAGGCCAAAGGCCGCCTGCCCGCCACCATCGAACCGCCGGTCATCGAGGAGTTCGACATCCCGTTCCCGCTCGTCACCTTCACCGTATCCTATCCGGCAGGCTTCGACCCGATGTCCATCCGTCCGCAACTGGAGAGGCTGGAGAGGAACCTGCGCATCATCCCGGGTGTTTCCAATGTCCTCGCCGATGGTCTGGACCGGCGCGAGGTGTGGGTCGAGGCGGATCCCAACAAACTCGAAGCGGCGGGCATTTCGCTCGAACAGGTTGCCGATGCCGTCCGGCGGAAAAACCTCAACGCGGTGGGGGGCCGCATCGACGCCGCCGGCGGGCAGCGGGTCGTCCGGCTGCTCGGCGAAATCCGCTCGGCGGAGGAACTCGCTGAAACCCCTGTCCCCACCCGGGGCGGTGGCAGCGTGCTCCTGCGCGACCTCGCCACATTCCGCGAAACCACCGAGGAGCCGCGCACCCTCGGACGCGCCGACCTCCAGCCCGCGGCCACTTTCACCATCATCAAGAAAAAGGGCGCCGACGCCCTCGAAACGGTAGCCGCCTGCCGCAGGGTGTTCGATGCCGAGGCGCGGGAATTCCCGCCTGAGGTCGAGTGCCGCACGCTCAGCGACACCACCCGTTTTATCAAAGTGCGCATCGGCACCGTCGTGGAAAACGGCATCCAGGCGCTGATCGTCGTTACGCTGCTCCTCGTGCTGTTCGTCAACTGGCGCCTCGCCGTGCTCGTGGCCATCGGCATCCCGATCTCCTTCGCGGGCGCGCTCGTCGTGTTGGAAGCGGGCGGCTACACGATCAACCTCCTCTCGCTTTTCGCCATGATCATGGCGTTGGGCATGGTCGTGGACGATGCCGTCGTGATGGCGGAAAATTCCTACCGCCACCTGCAGGCGGGCGAATCCCCCGTCGAGGCCGCCATCCGCGGGTCGCGCGAGGTTTTTTGGCCGGTCCTCGGCAGCGTGAGCACCACGGTGGCCGCGTTCCTGCCCCTCATCTGGGCGGAGGGCATCATCGGGAAATTCCTCATGATCGTCCCGGTGGTGGTCATTTCCGCACTGCTTTTTTCGCTCGTGCAGGCGTTCGTCGTCCTCCCGAGCCACCTTGCCGATTTTGTCCGGCGGGGCCGCACGGCCTCCCAAATTGCCGCCCTGCCGCCCGCAACTGGCTGGGAGCGGATCCCCCGCTGGATCGAGGCCGCCTACCGCGATCTGCGCGATGCGGTGGATCATGGTCTGCGTGCGACGATTGCCGTTTACCTGCATTTGCTAAACCTCGCCCTGCGCGCGCGCTACCTCACCGCCGTCGCCTTCCTCTCCATGCTCGTCGCAGCCGGGGCGCTCGTCGCCGGCGGCCTTGTGCCGTTCAAATTATTCTCCACCGATTTCGCCGACCTCGTTTTCGTGAAGGCGGAGTTGCCGGCCGATTTCAGCCTTGCCCAGACTTCGGAAGCCGTGAAGCGGCTCGAGCGGAGGATCGCGGAGGAATTGCCCTCCGACGACATGCTGGCGCTGGTCACGCGCATTGGCGCCCGCTTCGACCCCACGAACGATTTCCTCGAATACGGCACGAACCTCGCGCTCGTGACAGTGGACATCGACGAGGAAAACCCCCGCTGCCGAAAACCCTCCGAAATCGCCCGCACCCTGCGCCGTGTGGTGCGCGAATTCCCCGAATTCGTGAAGCTCGAGGTGCTCATCGAGGAGGGCGGCCCGCCCGTCGGCCGCCCGGTGAATGTGGAACTCTCGGGGTCGGATTTTCCCGAACTCCTTATCGTGGCTGACAAGGTCGCGGCGCGCCTCGCGGAAATCCCAGGCGTTTACAACATCGGGAACGACTTCCCGCGCGGCAAAACCGAATTCCGCGTGGAGGTCGACCCGGAGCGCGCCGGCAGGCTGGGGTTGGACGCCACCGCCGTGGCGCGCGCGCTCCAGGGCGGGTTTTACGGCCTCGAGGCCGGCCGCATGCGCTGGGGCAACGAAGAGGTCGTCCTGCGCGTGAAGCTCGCCGAGTCCCGCTCGCAGGACCCCGAACTCCTCCACGGCCTGCGCCTCACGAACAGGGAAGGCAAGTCGGTCGCCCTCTCGGCCGTGGCGGAAATCCGCAAGGCCGCCGGCCTCGCCCGCATCAAGCGCCTCAACCAGGAGCGCACCGTTACCGTCTCCGCCGACCTCGACATCCGCCTCGCCACATCGGATGCCGCCAACAAGGCGCTCGCCGGATGGCTCCCGGAAATCCTCAAGGAACACCCCATGGTGCGCTGCAAACTCGCGGGCGAAAACGAGGATTCCGAACGCAGCCTCGACAGTATGAAGTTCGCCGCCATCGTCGCCATGCTGCTGATTTACGGCCTCCTCGCGGTGATCACGAATTCGTTCATGCAGCCCGTTGTGATCATGTCGGTCATCCCGTTCGGCATCGTGGGCGTTATCCTCGGCCTGCTCCTGATGGGAAAACCAATGGGTCTGATGTCGATCATGGGGACCGTGGCGCTCGCGGGGATTGTCGTGAACAACTCGGTCGTCTTCGTGGATTTCATCAACCAATACCGCCGCGGCGCGGGGGCTGGGGGCACCGGCACGCGCTGGCGCTCGATCATGCAAAGCGCCGCAGTAAGGTTTCGCCCGGTTTTCCTCACCAGCGCCACCACGGTGGCCGGCCTCGTCGGGCTCGCGTTCACCACATCCGGCCAGGAGCAATTCCTCGCCCCCATGGCTCAGGCGATCGTCTTCGGCCTCTCTTTCGCCACGCTCATCACGCTCGTCCTCATCCCCTGCCTCTACGCCATTCTCGACGACTGGCAAAATTTCCTCCGCCGCCTGCGCGGGGCGGCCGGCTAAACCCAAAGCCGGCGGTCGAGCGTGCGGTATTGGATCGCTTCGCCGATGTGGGTGGAGGCGATCGATTCCGACCCCGCGAGGTCGGCAATCGTGCGGGCAACCTTGAGGATGCGGTCGTAGGCGCGCGCACTCAAATGCAGGTCCTCCATCGCGTGGCGGAGCATTTCGGTGGACGCCTCATCGAGGGCGCAGAATTTTTTGATCTGGCTGTGGGACATTCGCGCGTTGGCGGCGGTTTTTTTCGAGCCGGCGAACCGAGCGGCCTGGACCGCACGCACCGCCGCCACGCGCCCCCTGATGGCGGACGAGGGTTCGCCCTGGCCGCCGCCCGAGAGTTCCTTGAACGCCACGGCGGGCGCCTCGACATGGATGTCGATGCGGTCGAGAAGCGGTCCGGAAATCCGGTTCCGGTAGCGCTCGATCTGCGCAGGGCTGCACCGGCACTCGCGCTGCGGGTCGCCGAAATACCCGCACGGGCAGGGGTTCATCGCGGCGATGAGCATGAACTCGGCGGGAAAGGTCATCGTCCCGGCCGCGCGCGAAATCGTCACCCTGCCATCCTCGATCGGCTGGCGCATGACCTCGAGCGTGCTGCGCTTGAACTCGGGCAACTCGTCGAGGAACAGCACGCCGTTGTGCGCCACGCTGACTTCTCCGGGCGTAGGGTTGGTGGACCCGCCGAGCAGCCCGATATCGCTGATCGTGTGGTGCGGCGAGCGGAACGGGCGGGCGGCGACGAAGGCGTTCCCGCCGCCGAGCAGTCCGCACACGCTGTGGATTTTCGTCGATTCGATCGCCTCGGCCAGCGTCATGGGCGGCATGATGGTCGGGATGCGTTTCGCGAGCATGCTCTTCCCCGAGCCGGGCGGGCCGATCAGCAAGAGGTTGTGCCCGCCGGCCACGGCGACCTCGATGGCCCGCTTGACCTGGTGCTGGCCCTTGACCTCCGAAAAATCCACATCCGATTCCGAGGCCGAAGCGAGAAGATGCGCAGCGTCGGCTTGCACCGGCTGGAGTTCGATTTTTTTCGAAAGGAATCCATAGGCCTCGCGCAGGGAGCGGACGCCGAAGACCTCGATGCCTTCCACGATCGCGGCTTCGGGCGCATTCGCCACCGGCAGGATCACCGCCTTCTTTCCTTGAGCGCGGGCCTCGACGGCAATCGGCAGGGCGCCCTTGATCGGGCGAATTTCGCCAGTGAGCGCGAGTTCCCCCGCCACGAGGCAGCGCGCGAGGCGCGGCAATTCCGAACGCTCGGCGGCCGCAACCATTCCCACGGCGATCGGAAGGTCGAAACTCGGCCCCTCTTTTTTGATGTCGGCCGGGGCGAGGTTGATCGTGGTGCGCTCGCGCGGCCAACGAAACCCGCTGTTGGAAATCGCTGTGGTGACTCGGTCCTTGCTTTCGCGCACGGCGGCGTCCGGCAGGCCGACGACGATGACCACCGGATTTCCCGTGCCTGTGTTGACCTCGACCTCCACCTGAATGGCCTCGACACCCTGCAAGGCTGCGGAGAAGACGCGGGTCAGCATGCGGGAGAGGTATCAAATGCCCCGCAGGTTTGTCCAAACTTGCAAACGCCAAGGCCGACCCGCGGATTCTTTATCCGCCTGGATTTGGTTTGTCAGGAGAGGGTGATTCCACTCCCCCACCCTTCTCGTATCGCCTCGAAAGCCGACTGTGGATCGTTTGCTGATCTTCCATCCAAAGGATTTTTTCCCTAAGTGACTTTTCCATTCCAACCATCAGGGAATGCAATTCGGCACCTTCGAAAGTGCACCACTTCCAACCGGGATGTTCGCTCAGGTCGCGTTTCATTTTTTACAGGAAGCGATTTTTTGTAGGGCGTCCATGTCGGCGAGGTCCTTCGGTCGGTTCGCCGCGCGTTTCATGGCGAACAGCGCCTCCAAGCCGACGATACGAATCGGGGTTCCCGGTGCAACTTCCTCGCTGATCGACCGGGAGTATTCCGCGTCGAATTCGAAAGGCTCGTAAACAAAGATGTCCACCGGGGTGCCGCGGTGCAGGTCGCTGTGGAGTTGGAAGACGAGCATTCCCTTTTCCTCCCTCCATGAATCTCTCAGTGACTGGTCCGCAAATTGTTCCGCAGTGACCGGGATCCTCGGCTTGTATCCGATGCTCTCAAGGGCATTCAGTCCCCGCACCACATTTTCCGGATGGAGTTGCACCACCAAGTCGAGGTCCACAGTTGTGCGCAAATACCCATGCGCGTTGACCGCAAGCCCACCCACCACCAGATAGCGCACGCCGGCGGCATTCAGCGCCCCCGCCACAGCCTCGACGCTCCTCAACTCCATAAGCCGCACCCCCTCCGTCCGCTATTTTCAGTCGGCGAAAAACCCATGCAGGAATTCAAAATCCCGCGCGCAGCTTAATCGATAAAAATCCAGCGCCGTGGGTTTTTCAGGAATGGTATTCCTGCAGGCTCTTCACACCGTAGCCGTGTTGGATCATCGCGCGGATGGCTTGAATGCTGGCTCGCGCGCC
>JBMOIA010000051.1:0-8294 GCA_049317565.1 Terrimicrobiaceae bacterium
GTGGCGGGCGGCATGGCGTGGAGGGAGGATCGCGCGGGAGGGCGGTGAGTTCAATTCAAAATGAACTCTTTTTTTTGGAAAATGCGGAATGGGGAATTCGAAATGGGGCGGACGGATCGGACGGATTGGACGGATCTTTTTTGGCGGGGGACTCGGTTTTTGGTAGGGTGGGGCGATATGGAATTGATCGAGACGCATGCGCATTTGGATTATCCGGATTTTGCGGGGGACTTGGAGGCGGTGATTGAGGCGGCGCGGGGGGCGGGGGTGGCTAAGATTATTACTATCGGGACGGGGGTGGAGAGCAGCAGAAGGGCTGTGGCATTGGCGGAGCGGTTTGATGGCGTGCATGCGGTGGTGGGGTTGCATCCGACCTATGTGGAGGAGGAGGGGCCGGGCTGGCTGGATGTGATTCGGGAACTGGCGCGGCACCCGAAGGTGGCGGCGATCGGGGAGACGGGGTTGGATTACCATCATCTGCCTTCGGAGAAACTGGCGTCGTCACCGGCGATCAGTGCGTTGCAGGCGGAGATGGCGTCGGACACGGAGGCGGTGATCGTGGATGGGGCTTACAAGGCGGCGCAGGCCGAGGCGTTCGTGGCGCAGTTGGAGTTGGCGGTGGAGCTGGGGCTGAATGTGGTGATTCACCAGCGGGATGCCTGGGACGACACGCTGGGGATTTTGAAAAATTACACGGGGAGGGTGCGCGGGGTGTTCCATTGTTTCGGCAACACGCTGGGGCAGGCGATGGAGGTGGTGGAGCTGGGGCACTTGGTTTCGTTCACGGGGATCGTGACATTCAAGAACGGGGGGAATGTGCGGGAGGTGGCGGCCGGGGTGCCGGCTGAGGCGTTCATGGTGGAAACGGATTGCCCGTATCTGGCTCCGGTGCCGCATCGGGGGAAGCGGTGCGAGCCGGCGCACACCCGGCTGGTGGCGGAGAAGGTGGCGGAGGTGCGGGGGATCTCGCTGGAGGAACTGGCGGCGGTGACAACGCGGACGGCGCGTGGATTTTTCAGGCTTTGAGGGTGGAGTCCGTTGCGTTCGGGCGGGGCTTTGGTAGCTTGCGGGTAATGTTGCGTGTCCTTGTTGTTTTTGCCGCGGTGGTTTTCGTGGCGGGGGCGGAGGCTTTGGAGATTTCGGACAGCTTGGTGAGGATCGAGGCGGCTTCGCAGGAGCCCGACTACAAGACGCCTTGGAATGCGGGCGGGATGGCATCGGGCGTGGGGGCGGGGTTTGTGATCGACGGCAAGCGGATCATGACGAACGCCCATGTGGTGAGCAACGCGAGGTTCCTGACGGTGAGCAAGGAGGGGGATCCGAAGCCGTATCCGGCGCGGGTGGTGCATGTGGCGCACGATTGCGACCTGGCGCTGCTCGAGGCGGAGTCGCCTGTTTTTTTCGAGGGGACGCGGCCGCTCGAGTTCGGGGGAATTCCTGCGATCGAGTCGGTGGTTTCCGTTTACGGGTATCCGATCGGGGGGACGCGGCTCTCGGTGACGCGGGGGATTGTTTCGCGGATCGATTTCCAGACCTATTCGCATTCCGGGATCGATGCGCACCTGACGATCCAGATCGATGCGGCGATCAATCCCGGCAACAGCGGTGGGCCGGTGATGCAGGACGGGAAGGTGGTGGGCGTGGCGTTCCAAGGATACAGCGGGGATGTGGCGCAGAATGTCGGCTACATGATTCCAACGCCGGTGGTGCGGAGGTTTTTGAAGGATGTGGAGGACGGGCGATATGACAGGTATGTGGACCTGGCGATCACGCACCGGAGCTTGTTCAATCCTGCGGCGCGGCGGGCGCTGGGGCTGCCGAACAACGATCTCGGGGTGATGGTTTCGAGTGTTTACGATGGCGGTTCTTCGGCGGGGATTTTGAAGACTGGAGATGTGTTGGCGGGGATCGACGGGCTGGACATTGCGAGTGACGGGACGATTCCGCTCGGGGACGAGCCGGTGCCGCTCGCGGAAGTGGTGGAGAGGAAATTCAAGGGCGACACGGTGAAACTCGATGTGTTGCGGGACGGGAAGCCGCTGGAGTTGGAGGTTCGGTTGACCGAGCCCTGGCCGTTCACGCTGCAGGCGAACGCGTATGACGAGAAGCCGCGGTTCGTGGTCTTCGGCGGCTTGGTGTTCCAGCCGGTCGATGAAAATTTCATGCAGGCGCACGGGCCGTCCAACCAGAGGCTGAATTACCTCTACGACTTTTTTGTGGAAGATGGGGTGCACCGTCGGCATCCGGAGCTGGTGGTGTTGAGCAATGTTTTGGCGGATCCGGTGAACGCGTATGCGGGGGATTTCCGGTATGCGGTGGTGGACAAGATCAACGGGCGGGAAGTCAAGGGGCTGCGGGATGTGGCGGCGGCGTTCGCGGAGCCTGCGGAGGATTATGTGATCCATTTCGTGGGCGAGGGGCGACCGGTGGTGATGGAGCGAAAAGCCGTGGAGGAGGCACGGGAGCGGATTCGCACGCGATACGGTGTGGCGAACGAGCAGAATTTGGAGAAATGAGGACGGCGATTTTATTTGGTTTTTTGGTGGCGGTGGCGATGCCGGTTTTCGCGGGCACGACGCCCAAGGAAAAACCGCCTGAGGCGGAAGTGGAGGTAGTGGATGTCACGCGCGATTCGCTGTTGCGGGTGAACTCGAACAACCAGGCCTTCGATTTTTTTCAGCCGTGGAGGAAGAAGCCGCCATTCAGCCGGCGCGGGCTGGGGGTTTTGATCGACGGCGGGAGGATTCTCGTAACGGCGGAGTTGGTCGCGAATTCGAATTTCATCGAGATCGAGAAGCCGGCGACGGCGCAGAAGTCCTCGGCGGTGGTCGAGCGCGTGGATTACGATTGCAACTTGGCGGTGCTGAAGCCCGCCGATCCTGCATTCATCGAGGGGATGAGGCCGGTGCCGCTTAATGGGGCGGTGAAGGTTGGCAGTGAGCTCGAGGTTCTCCAGCTTGAGCCCAATGGCGAGATTGCGCGGACGACGGGGCGTGTTTCCTCCATCGGCGTGGGTGGGTATCCGTTCGAGAATCTGGGATTGCTCGTCTTCAAAGCGAGCGTGCCGCTGCAGCAGCGGGACGGGAGCTTCACGCTGCCTGCCGTGAAGGACGGGAAGCTGGTTGGTTTGCTCATGCGCTACGACGCGCGCAACCAGACTGCGGAGATCGTGCCGACTCCGGTGGTGCGGCATTTTTTGAAGGAGATCGAAGGCGGCAATTACCAGGGGTTCGCAAGGCTGGGGATCGGTTTTGCATCGTTGAGGGATCCGCAACTGCGGCGGCATGTGAAGCTCGCGGAGCCCGGTGGAATTTATGTGACCGAGGTGGTGCCCGGCGGGTCGGCGGCGTTGGCGGGGATCAGGAAGGGTGATGTGCTGCTCGAGATCGACGGCAAGGCGATCGACCAGGATGGGAACTACGAGGATCCAGAGTTCGGCAGGATTTTATTCGGCCACATCACAAGCACGGTGCTGCATCCGGGGGCGAAGGTGCCGGTGAGGATTTCGCGAGACGGGAAGATCGAGGAGTTGACGGTGGTGTTGAATGTTCCCGAGCGTTCGCGTGTGGTCAGCGAGGCGCACATGGCCGATCGGGCGCCGCGTTATTTCGTGCTCGGCGGGTTGGTTTTTGTGGAGCTGTCGCGGGCGTATTTGCAGGAGTGGGGGAGCGACTGGGCGAAGAGCGCGCCGCAGCGGTTGGTCTATTATGATGCCTTCCAGAACGAGCTGCCGGAGGACCGCGGCAAGATCGTGGTGCTGGCGCAGGTGCTGCCGACACCTGATACGCTTGGTTACGAGGACCTGCAGAACCATGTGGTGGAGCGGGTCAACGGGCGGACGGTGCGGCGGCTCGAGGACTTGGCTGCGGCTGCGAAAGAGCCGGTGGAGGGATTTCATAAAATCGAGCTGGAGGAAGATCCGAAGTGGATTTTCCTCGATGCGCAATCGGTCGAGGCGAACAGGGACGGGCTGAAAAAACACTATGCGTTGCCTGCGTTGGAGAGGTTTTAAGGCGGGGGGGATTTTTCTCGCGCTGTTGGCGGTGTGTTTTTGCCTCCCGGCTCGGGGCGAGGGCGGGCTGCAGACGATCCGGGGATGCAGTCTGGGAGAGGCTGCGTGGGCGGACGGGGACAGTTTTCCCGTCAAGTTGCCCGATGGGCGGGTGGTGACGGCGAGGTTGTATGGTGCGGACTGCATCGAGTGGCATGTGAACGACGAGACGGATGCGCGGCGGTTGAGGGCGCAGCGGCGGTATTTCGGAATTGGCGGCGGCGATGCAGTCGAGTCGATGGCCAAGGCGCGGGGATTCGGGGAGAAGGCGGCGATGAGGACGCGGGTGCTTTTGAAAGAACCGTTTGTGGTGCACACGGTGTTCTCCAAGGCGCCGGGGTCCGAGCGTTTTTATGTTTTTATCGAAACGGCGGGAGGGAAGGACTTGGCTTCTGAGTTGGTGAGCGAGGGGTTGGCGAGGGCGTTTGGCGTGACGAGGCAACGGCCCGATGGGACGAGCGGGAGCGATTACCGCGAGGCGCTGGCGGATTTGGAACTGACTGCTGCGGCGGAGCGCAGGGGCGTGTGGGCGGAGACTGATTGGAAAAGGATTGCGGAGGATAGGGCGCAGGAGCGGCGCGATGCGGCGGAGATCAATGTGCTGTTTGCGAATCCGATTCCGGCGGGTGGCGTGGACCCCAACACGGCGAGCGAGCGGGAACTCGACAGTCTGCCGGGGATCGGGAAGGCGCTTGCGAAGCGGATCATCGAGGCGCGGGCTTCGGGGAGTTTCGGGGCGCCTGAGGATTTGCTGCGGGTGCGTGGGATGACGAAGGGGTTGTTGGACGAGATCGGTGGGGATTTGAAATTTTCCAAGCAGTGAGGGGGGTTCTTTTCGCTGTGCTTCTGGGTGGCGGGGTTGCCTTTGCAGAGGTCGAAGGGGATTTGCTGCAGAGGTGGTTTGAATTGCAGCGCGGGGTGGAGACGGTGCAGGGGGAGTTTGTCCAAACGCGCAAGTTGCCGGCGCTCAAAATTCCTCTACGGAGCGAGGGCAGGATGTGGATGAGGCGGGATGGATTTTTTCGGTGGGAGTCGGGCAAGCCGGTGAAGGTGGTTGTCATCGGAACGCCCGACGGCGTTGAAATCCTCGAGGTGGAGCGCGGCCAACGGCGGCTGGCGGGCGAAGGGGCTGCCGGGGATTTTTCCCTGCGGGGTTTTCCTGCGTTCCTCGGGCGCGGTGAATTCGAGAAGGAGTTCGAGATTTTGAAGGTGTGGGAAAGCGGCGGCTTGGTGCGGGTGGCGGTGAGGCCCCGTCGAGGCAAGGCGCGAGAGTTTTTGCGGTCTGCGGAGTGGGGATTCGATGCCGCCAGTGGACGCGTGGATTTTTTTGAATTCGCAGCGAAGGACGGGTCGGTCTTCCGGATGGATTTCCGGAATGTGGAATTGAATGGTGCGCTGCCCGACGGGTTGTTCCGTTTCGAGGATTGAGCGGAGGCGCGAGTTTTCCTTATGCCATCCGGTCGAGCAGGCCGGAGATGTAGGGGAGAAGTTGCTTTTTCCTGGAGACGATGCCGTCGAGACGCCAGACGAATTGGCCTTCTTCGGGGAAGTCGAGGAGGCGCGTGAAGCTCTCCGAGCCGCGCACGACCAACAGGGAATTCTGCGTGTTCACATCGGTGACGAGGAGCATCGAAAAGAGATAGCTGTGCGAGAGGCGGTATTTTTCGAGTTCCTCAAGCAGGGTGGGCCGTTGTTTTTCGAATGACGCGAAGCTGATTTCCTCGATTTGGGAGACGCTGAATTTGATGCCGTGGTCCTCGTATTCCTTGCAGTCCGCCGTGACGACTTCCTTGGTCGGGAGTGTGAGGAGTGGCGAGCCGACGGAAAAAATTTCCGATGCGAGATCGGAGGGATTGGCGCCGCAGACTTCAGCGAGGTCCTTCATGACGGCGCGGTCGGTTTCGGTGGTGGTCGGCGAAGTAAGGTTCAGGGTGTCCGAGATGAGGCCGCACATGAGGAGGCCGGCGATGTGTTTCGGCACGGGGATGCGGGCCTGGCGGAAGCAATCGGCAACAATCGTGCTGGTGGAGCCGACCGGGCGGTTGAGGAAAAGGATCGGCTGCTGCGTGGGAGCGACGCCGATGCGGTGGTGATCGAGGATTTCGATGATCGGAATTTCCTCGGCGCCAGCGACGGCCTGGGTGAGTTCGTTGTGGTCAACGAGGATGAGCTGGCGAGGAACGGGTTTGAGAAGGTCGCTCTTCGAGATGATGCCTTGCAGGCGTCCTTGCGCACCGATGACGGGGAAGGCGAATTGGGAGCGCATGGCGATGTCCATGCGGGTTTGGCGCAGGGTGGCCTCGGGGTTGAGGCGGATGAAGTCGGACGAGAGCATTTGCCCCGCGGTGACGGCGGCGCGGGAGAGGAGGACGGTGGTGGCGGTATCGTGCGGCGAGGAGAGGAGGGTGGTGCCGTGCTCCTGCGCCAGGGCGACGATGCGGTCCGGCGGCGAGAAATTGTTCGTCACGACGATGGCTGGCACGCCCGCGAGGATGGAGAGTTCCTGAATATTCCAACGGTCGCCGACAATGAGAACGGTGGAAGGGATGTCGAGTTGGGCGAGGCGTTTTTTGAAGGAATCGGTGAGCATCGCCGCGACGACGAGAGTGCGGGGTTTGATCTCCGGGTCTTCCTTGCCGGTGATGACCATGCCGCGGATGGCGTCGCGGATGTGAGAGATCGACGCCTCGACGATGCGGCTCGAGGAGAGGCTCTCGAGTGGCGGGAAGAGGTATTTTCCCAGTTTGAACGCGGAGAGGAGCCCGATGCAGGAGCGGGTGTCGTCCACGACCGGCAGACCGCGGAACTTGGCTTCGCCGAAGCGTGTCATGGCTTGGTAGATCGGGGCGTTGCGGTGGATGCTGACGACATTGCGCTCCATGACATCCTCGACGCGCGGATAAACATCGGGAACGAATGCGGGGGTCTCGACGCCGAATTTCTGAAGGGCGAAGTCGATGCGCTCGTTCGTGTTTCCGCAGCGTGCGGCGAAGGCATTTTCCATGCCTGTGGCGCGCTTGAACTCCGCGTAGCCGATCGCGGAGACAATGGAATCCATGTCCGGGTTGCGGTGGCCGATGACGAGAGTTTTCATTGCGAATCGTTAACCTTAAGCGCAGGCGCCAGCGTGTGGGAAGGGGATTGAGCCGGGGCTGGGCGAAGACCCTATGGGCGCGGTGGGGCCTGCGGGCTCAGGGTTTCTTTGGTTTGTTGCGGTTCTGAATGTAAGCGCTGCGAACGGCAATGTAGGGGTCGATGGCATCCTTCGTGGCGGCGTCGTAGACCTCGAGGCGGCCATGGGCGGTGCGGACAGTGTTGGGCGTGGTGATCGGAAGGGCCACGGCAGCCGGAGCCCCGAAGCCCAATGTGACCCATGTGACAGGGTTCAATGCAACATCGCCGGCGAGGCCCGCGGTATCACGCGATGTGCGGGGGCCGATGACGGGAAGAACGACATAGGGGCCGTGCGGGACGCCCCATTTGCCGAGCGTCTGGCCAGTATCGGCCGACGGGACATTCGCGATCGCGGGGATGCGGTCGGAGAGTTTCACGATGCCGCCGACACCGCCGACGGTGTTGACGACGAACTTTCGGGTTTCGAGATCGGCGTTTTTGAAATCCAGCTGGAGGACATGGTTGGCGAGGCGGACGGGGTATTCGGCATTTTCGTAAACATTGCCGACGGCCTTGCGAACGGGTTTCGGGAAGATGGTGGTGTAGGCCTTTGAGACCGGGCGGACGATGTAGTTGTAGAGTTGATGGTTGAACCAGAAGAAGCCGCGGTTCACCGGCTCGATGGGATCCGAAACGGTAGCGGTGTCGGCATATTCATCGAGGTCGTCGAATTCCTCGTCGGCGGTGGCGGGCTTGGTTTTCGGGGGTGCGGATTTTTTTGTGATCTGGATCGTGGGGGTGGCGGAGGGCTTCGGGGTCGGCTTGGCTTTTTGCGGCTTGGGTTCGCGTGGTTTTTTTTCTTTCGCGGGCTTCGGGGATTTTTTGGCTGCGGATTGTTCGGGGGTTGCGAGGTAGTAGGTCTCGGCGGATTTTTTTGGCAGTTTTCCGTCGCGGAGTTCGGCCGATTCAAAACCTTCCTTTGTATTTGTATAAACGAGAATTCCGGATTGGGCGTTGACGGGCGCTTGAAGCAAGACAACGGAACCCGCAACGAGAACGGCGAGGGGGATTTTCAGCGAAGCCATGGCTAATTCGTGGCGAGCGAACTTTGCAGTGAGGAGATCACAGC
>JBMOIA010000052.1:0-8286 GCA_049317565.1 Terrimicrobiaceae bacterium
CGGTGGCACGGGCCGGGATGACGACATCGTGCTCGGGTTTGTTCGGGTTGCGGCCCACGCGGGATTTGGTGAGGCGGACTTCGAAGACGCCGAAGTTGCGGAGTTCCACATCGCGACCGGTGGCGAGGGCGTCGGTAACGCCGTCCAGAGTGAGTTGGATGACGCTAAAGACTTCCTGCTGGGTGAGTCCGGTTTTTTTGCTGATCTGCATTACCAGATCTCTTTTGGTGAGGTTGGCCATATGGGTAGTAGTGTTTGTTTTTTTGGGTTCGGGTTGGAGATTTTTGGATAGCGGAGTGCGGTAGCGCCTTGCAAGGCGTTTTTGGAAAATTTTTTATCCTGTCCGCAAATCGCAATTAAACGAAGGTGCTATTTTTTGGGCTGCGGCGGGAGAGTTCCTTCGATGCTGATGGTGGCGGCGGTGCCTGCGGGAGCGGTGAGCGGGGAGGTGGTTTCGATGGAGGCGGTTCCGTCCGGCGCGGTGGAAACGATGGTGCCGGCGAGGCGTTCGGGTTCGGCGCCGGGGACGCGGATGAGGACGCGCTGGCCGGGCTGGATTTGGCAATCCTGGGAAAATGTTGCGGTGATGAGGGCGGGGTTGCCGGGGGCAGTGATGGTGGCGTTCGTGGTGAGGGGGTTGTGTTGTCGGTAGTTCGAGACGGTGGCGAAAAATCCTATGGCGCAAAGAATCAACAAAATGACCGCGACGAGCGGGCCGGGGACGCGTTTTTTGGATGTGGGCGCAGTCAATTCTTTGAGGTGAGTTCGAGGAACACGGTTTCGAGCGAACGCTGGGGTTGGCGGGTGGCGACGAGTCGGGCGGGGGATTCGCGGACGAGTCGGGCGATGCCTTCGGCGAGTTCGGGCGTGGCGTTTTCCACGATGAATTCGGTTTGGTTTTTCACGGCGACGAGTTCTTCGAGCGGGCCTTCGCGCACCATTTCGCCGCGGGCCATGATGCCGACGCGGTCGCAGATTTCCTGGACCTGCTCGAGGAGGTGGGAGGTGAGGAGGATGGTTTTTCCGCGCTTCTTGAGGGCGAGGATGAGGTCGCGGATCTGGTGTGAGCCGGCGGGGTCCACGCCGGCGGTGGGCTCGTCGAGGACGAGGAGGCGCGGGTCTTGAATGAGTGCCTGGGCGAGGCCGATGCGCTGGAGCATGCCTTTTGAAAATCCGCCCACGCGGCGGTCGGTGGCCTCGGCGAGGCCGACGAGGTCGAGGAGTTCGGGGATGCGCTTGGAGAGGTCGCGTGCGGGGATGCCGCAGACCTTGCCGTAAAAGCGGAGGGTCTCGGCGGCGGTGAGGAATTTGTAGAAATAAGGGTTCTCCGGCAGGAAGCCGACTTCGCGCCGGCTGCGGTAGCTGCGGCAATCCGCCCCGAAGATGCGGGCGCTGCCGGAATCCGGCGTGACGAGGCCGAGGAGGATTTTGAGCGTGGTGCTTTTCCCGCTGCCATTGGGGCCGAGCAGGCCGTAGATGCCGCCGGATTCGACAGAGAGGCTGAGATTTTTCACCGCAACAACGCGCTGGCGCCGGAGCGGGACGGGGAAGATTTTTGTGATGTTGTCGATCTGAACGGCGGGGTCGCTCATGGGACGATGGAAAATCCGCGGAGTCCGGCGGGGCGGGGTTCTTCGCGTGGGGACTCGAGCGCGATGTGGCCGGCGAGCGGGCTCTTGCGAATGGCTTCGAGGAAGGCGTCCACCTCGGGCGCCTCGCCGCTGGCGAGGAGGGAGACGCGGCCGTCGGGGAGATTTTCGACATTGCCCGAGACATCGAATTCGCGGGCGAGGGACTTCACGGTGTAGCGGAATCCCACGCCTTGGACATTGCCCTCGTAGTGAACCCGGACGGTCTTCATTTCATCGCCGTGCGGCTAGATGTGCCGGACGAGGTCGGATTTTTCGAAGCGGACTTTCGGGAGGGTGGCGTATTTGTCTTCGGCGGAACGGTAGCCGGCGGCGCAGGCGACGACGGTGTTGTAGCCTTTGGCGGGGAGGTCGAGGATGGCGTCGTATTCGCGTGGGTCGAGGCCTTCGAGCGGGCAGGTGTCGATGCCGAGGAGGGCGGCGGAAGTCATGAAATTGCCGAGGGCGATGTAGAGCTGGCGGGCGGCCCACTCGCGGACCCAGGCTTGGCGCGGGCCGGCGATGACATCGGACATCATCATGTCGCGGTAGAAGCCGAGCGATTCCAGTGTGACGCCGCGCACCTCCGCGATGCGGGCGAGGTATTTTTCCATGTAGGGGATGTCGATTTTTTCCGGAGTGGCGAAGACGACGAGGTGGGAGGCGTCGGTGATCTGCGACTGATTCCAGGAGTGCGGGCGGAGCTTGGCGCGGAGGTCGGGATTCGTGACGACGAAGAATTGCCAGGGCTGCAGGCCATAGGAGGAGGGGGAGAGAATCAGAGATTGCTCGAGGGCCTGCCAGGTGGTGGCGGGGATTTTTTTCGAGGCGTCGAATTGCTTGGTGGCGTAGCGCCAGTTTTGGGCGGCGAGAAGGTGGTCGGTGGAAATAGGATTCATGAGCGCCAGATGGGAACGGTGCGGGGCGCGGGGATCAAGGGAATTCCGCCTTAGTAAAACCCCATCACGCGGGGCTCGCGGGCGAACTCGCGCATGGCGGGTTCGTTCATGAGGTATTTGAAGAGGTCGGGCGGGATTTTCGGTTCGGTTTCGCGCAGGATCGCGGCGGCTTGGCCGAAGTCGCCGAGGCGCATGGCGACATAGGCGGCGGCGAAATCCTCGACGGTGCTGTGGCCGGGTTTGAGGTAGCCGGGGAGGCGGTCTTTGGTGGTGTCGCGGAGTTTGTCGAGGACGAGCGTGGCGAGGAGTTCGGTGGCGGGGCGGTCGAGTTTCGAGGAGCGGAGGTTGAGGAGTGCGGAGAAAACGGGGTCGTTGTTCTCCCCGCCTGCTTGGGAATCCACGCTGCCCGCATCGAGGCCGCGGCGCATGCCCTCATTAAGACCGGCATCGTAGAAAAACCCGCCGACAAGCCAGCAGATGACGGCCAGGGCGGCGGCTCCGACGCCGAAGGCGATCACGGTGAGCCGGCGGCGCTTGGCGGGTTCGTCGATGAAAACAGGAACCGGTTCCGGCGATGGCAATGGCTTGCGGACGGGCTCTGGCAAAGGTTCTGCGGCGGCGCTGGGAGAGGAACGGCGGCGTTTGCGGACCCGCAGGGCTTTTTCGGGGTTCACGGCATGGCGAAGTCCGTTGCCGCTGCTATCGCTTCCGGAGTGGCTTGAACTTTCGGGCATGGGAGGGGGCTTCGTATCAATCCCCCTGTGCGGGCGCAAGGTGGGGGCTGTTTTTTTTGCCAGCGGGAAGCGAACCCTCGCGCACATAGTGGGCATGGGCGGCGGAGAGCGCCTCGTCGAGGTTTTGTGTGGATTTCCAACCGGTGGCGCTGCGGAACGCGGAGGAATCAACGACCCACCGGTCCGGCCAGATTTCACGCGCCCGGTCGCGGGTGAGGCTGGGGGCGGAGCGGCGCAGGGCAGGGACCGAGTCGATCACCAGTGACATGGCTTTGACGAAGGCCAAGGGGACAGGGAGTGTGACGCCTGCGGCGCGGGCGGCCTTCGCGGCCGAGGCGATGAGTTCGGTATCGGTGATGGTTTTTTCCGACGAGATGTAGAACGGGCGGCCGGTGGGGGCGTTCCACGAGGCGCGGATGGCTTCGACGGTGTCGTCCACGGAGAGGAAGCTGAAATGTTTTTTGCGCAGGCCGGGCTTGGTGCGGAGGAGGCCCGAGGCCATTTTGAAGAGGGGGAGGGTGGCGGAGTCGCGCGGACCGAGGATCATCGGCGGGCGGAGGATGGTGATGGGGCGGTCGCGGAAATTTTTGATGATGGCGCGCTCGAGTTCGAGTTTCGACTCGCCATACCAGGTCACCGGCGAATCGGCGACGGACTCGCAACGGGAGGCGATGCCGTAGGGTGTGGGGCCGCCTGCCGATTGGGAGGAGAGCACCGTGATGCGGCATTTTTCGGGCAGCGCCTCGATGGCTTGGAGGGTCCATTCCACATTTGTGCGGAAGTATTCCTCGCGGTTGCGGGCGAAGAGGACTCCTGCGGAGAGCACGGCATGTGAGGGAGTGCAGTCCAGCCATGCCGCAGGGTCTGCGGGCAATGGCAGCACGGAATTCGGATCAATGCCTTCGGATTCGAGTTGGCCCCGCAGTTTTTTCGCATCGCGAACCGGGGCGAAAATGCGGGTTCCCTGGCGGAGTTCGCGGAGGATCAGATTGCGGCCGACGAAACCGGTGGCTCCCGTGACGAGCAAGGATTCCATCGGCCTCGGACCGTCTGGTCAGGGAGCTGGGCTGGGAGCGGGGGCTGCTTCCGCGCCTTCGGCGGCCGGTTGAGGCGGCTGCTGGCGCTGGATGCGGTATTTTTCGACGATCGCTTTGGCGTCGTTATCCTCTTCGGCGAGTTCGATGAGGTCTGTGAGCATTTCCGTGTAGCGGCTCTGGACTTGCTGGGATTGCTGGACGAGCGCCTCCCGTTGCTGGATGAGGTCGTTGAAACGCTTCTCGGACTCGGTGAGGGAAGTGACTTGGCGGTCGAGGTTGTCGGACTGCCATTTCATGGACCGCCCGCTCTGGCCGAGGTTGCTGATCTGGGCGAAGAGAAAAATGCAAAACGCCAGTGCGAGCAAGGTCACGGGAAGATTGATGTCCGACAGGAAAGCCGGCACCGGTGAGGGTTTCTCGGACTTTTGGTTGAGATATTCGTCCATGATTAGTTCTCCTTCGGTTGCGCGGTGGGAGGCTGATCGGCGCGCGCTTCGATTCCGTATTTTTTGAGCAGGTCGGCGATGTCCTTGTTTTTGTTTTGGAGTTGCAACGCCGCGAGGTCGCGGATCATTGCGGGTCCGACCTGATTCGCGAGTTGGGAACCGGAATCGATTTGCTGCTGCTGGGCTTGCAGCTGTTGCTGTTGGTTTTGAATGGTGAGCTGACGGGCTTGGATTTCGTCCTGCTGTTTTTGGAGTCCGCGCTGGGTGCTTTGATTGCTCCAAGTGCCGACGAGGAACCATAGGCTCAGGAGCAACGCCAATCCCGTGCTGGCGATGGATGCGAGGGAGAATTGCATGAGCGCCAAACTTGATGACACGGATGCCGTCGGGTCAAGGAGCAAAACCGCTTGCTGGTTGTTGAAGCCGCCCGATAGCTTCGCGCGATGCGTCTCCTCGTCACCATCGTATGAGCGGGGTGGTCAAATTGGCCGCGGAATTGGTCCGCACACCGAGTGTGAACCCGGACGGCGGCGACCCCGGCACCGACCAAACCGGCGAGGCGCGCTGCGCGGAGTTGGTCGCCAGCTTCCTGAAGGATTGTGGGGCTGAGGTTTCTCTGCCCGAGGTCCTGCCCGGCCGACCGAATGTGGTTGGTGTTTTCCCATCCAAAAACCCGGGTGCGCCGCGCATCCTCTTCGCCCCGCACCTCGACACCGTCAGCGTGGCGGGCATGTCGATCCCCCCATTTGAGGGCGCGGTTCGCGGAGGCCGATTGTGGGGGCGTGGCGCTTCGGACACGAAGGGACCCGCGGCCTCGATGCTGTGGGCGCTTCGCGAGGCGGGGGGATTCCTCCGCGAACTCCCCTTCGAAATCTGGTTCGCGGGCCTCGTGGGCGAGGAAGCCGGCCAGCACGGCGCGAAGGCGCTCGCGGCCTCGGAAAAATTCCACTTCGTCATGGCCGGCGAACCCACTTCGCTCCAAACCGTCCACGCCCACAAGGGCTCCTGCTGGCTCGCTCTCAAAACCACCGGCCGTGCCGTCCATGCCTCCCGGCCCGCCGACGGCGAGAACGCCATCTACAAAATGGCCGACGCCATCGATTGCCTGCGCCGCGAAGCCATTCCGGGACTCGAAAAAATCTCCGATCCAGTCCTCGGCAGCCCCACCCTCAGCGTCGGCACGATCAACGGCGGCTCCAAGATCAACATCGTCCCCGATTCCTGCGAATGCTCTGTGGACATCCGCACGATTCCCGGTTTCGACACCGCCGCCATCGAAGCCCTCCTGCGCAGCCGCGTGCCGGATATTTCCATCGACCTGAAAAAATCCGACCCGCTCTTCACCGATCCCGCCCACCCGCTCATCGCCCGCCTGCAGGAAATCGGCGCGCCGCCAGCCACCGCCCCTTGGTTCTGCGATGCCGCCGTCTTCGCGGCCCACGGTTCACCCGCAGTCGCCATCGGTCCCGGGTCGATCGCACAGGCCCACACGGCCGATGAATTCATCGAGACCGCCGACCTCGAAGCCGGCGCTGCATTTTTCCTGCGATTCCTCGAATCCCTCGCGCACACCCGTTCTTGATATGCCGAGGGGCGCGTGGAAGATTCGCGCGCATCAGTAAGGAATATTACAGTTGGGAGAAACCCGCCCGCGGCCACGCCGGTCCATTTTACACCCGTAAAATCGTTTGGGTCCCGCTCGTTGCGATTTTCCTCCTCGGCTTCAGCGCTTGGGTGGCCTTCGGCGTTCTCACCTCGCGGTTCCAACAGCGCGCCGAGGAGTTCGACCTCGCCCAAGTGACCCGCATGGAGTCGGCCTCGATCATCTACGACCGCAAGGGCCGCGAATTCGGCAAGCTTTTCATCCAAAACCGCCAGCCCGTCTCCTGGGAAAAACTCCCCGAATCGCTCGTCAAGGCCGTCATCGCCGCCGAGGACAACCGCTTCTACGACCACGACGGCGTCGATTACATGGGCATCGCCCGCGCCGCCCTCACGAACTACAAGCGCGGCAAGATCGCCCAGGGCGCCAGCACCGTCACCCAGCAGCTCGCCCGCAATTCCTTCGAACTCCGCGAGCGCACCTACGAGCGCAAGCTCATCGAGATGTATCTCGCATGGCGCATCGAGCGGAACTTCTCGAAAAAGGACATCATGCAGGCCTACCTGAACCGCGTCTATTTCGGCAGCGGGTTCTACGGCGCCGAGGCCGCCGCGCAGGGCTACTTCGGAAAAAACGCCATCGACCTCTCGATCGGCCAGTGCGCCGCCCTCGCCGGCCTCCTGAAAAGCCCCCAGGCCCTCTCGCCCTTCAACAACCCCGAGGCCGCCCGCGAGTCCCGCGATTTCGTCCTCAAGCGCATGCGCGAACTCGGCCTCATCACCCGCAAGGAATACACCGAATCCCTCGCCGCCCCGCTCGGCGTCATCGAGCGGAAAAACCCCTTCAAGCTCAGCTACGCCACCGAACTCGTCCGCCAGCAGGTCATCAAATCCCTCGGCTTCGACCGCGCGATGAACGGCGGCTACCGCATCGATACCACCCTCGACCTCGACATCCAAAAAACCGCCGAATCCTCCATCCGCAGCCACCTCCTCAATATCGAATCCCAGCCCGGCTACGAGCACCCCACCTTCGAGCAATACCGCAACGCCACCCGCCGCCTCGAGGATTCCCTCAACCGCGGCAACATGACCGTGAAAATGCCCGAGCCGAAATACCTCCAGGGCGCCGCCCTCGCCGCCGAAAACCTCTCCGGCGGCATCCTCGCCATCGTCGGCGGCCGCGACTTCCTCCACAGCGAATACAACCGCGCCATCCAGGGCACCCGCCCCGCCGGCACCATCTTCACCCCCTTCGTTTACGCCGCCGCATTCGAAAAAGGCAGCCACCCCGGCGAAATCGTCCAGGACGCCTGCATCGATAACCGCTATGTCATGGTCGGCGGCGAGACCGGCATCCTCGGCGAGTGGGGCGTCGAGACCGCCGAGAACGAATACGAAGGCCCCATCCCCGCCCGCACCGCCCTCGCCAAAGGCAAAAACGCCGCCACCGTCCGCCTCGGCATGAAGACCGGCCTCACCGCCCTCAAGGAAACCGCCAAGGCCGCCGGCATCTCCTCCCCCCTCCGCGAATACTCGAACTCCTTCCTCGGCAGCAGCGAACTCTCCCTCGACGAACTCGTCCTCGGCTACTCCACATTCGCCAACGCCGGCCAGCGCCCCGCCGATCTCTACATCATCCGCGCCATCAGCGAGCCCGGCGGCGAGACCATCTTCAAAGCCGCCCGCAAACGCTACCGCGCCATCTCCCCCGAAGCCGCCTACCAGGTCCACACCATCCTCGAAGACGCCCTCCGCACCGGCCCCGCCGCCACCGCCCGCTCCATCCACGGCCTCGGCGACTTCCCCGCCGCCGGCAAAACCGGCACCGCCTACGGATTCACCGACACCTACTTCCTCGGCTACACGAACACCATCACCTGCGGCGTCTGGGTCGGCTTCGACCGCCCCACGAAAATCTACCGCGGCGCCTTCGGCAA
>JBMOIA010000053.1:0-8111 GCA_049317565.1 Terrimicrobiaceae bacterium
GGCGTGACCGAGGTGAACCGCGTTTACCACATCGACCGCGGCTACGAGTCGATCGACGAGAAGCTCAATGCGCTCGGTGCGCACATCGAGCGCGTCAAAGCGTAGCTGGTTCCTCCAACAAAAAACCGGGGCTGCGTGCGTGGCGGAATCCGGTCGGCACGGCGGATCTGCCGGCGCCCTTGGAAAACAAAATCGCCTTGAATGCCGTTCCCATGGTTTCGGGGTGCATCAGCATGCGGAGCGCGCGCAGTTGTTTTTGCGCGATGGCGTCCGGAGCGTGTCCGTCGAGGGCGGCGAGCAGTTGTTCTGCTGCTCCAACGATGAAGTGGTGCTGGTCCGCGAATCCGCGCAGGTCGAAACCCTCATTCACGGCATTTAGAGCGAGCGCGCTGAAATCCACATGGGCTGTGATGTCCTTTTCACCGGGTTTTTCCAGGGGGTCCGTGTCGCGGCGGTGTGCTGAGAAGCAAGCGAGAGTTCCTTGCGCACGGTGCGGTTCGAGGAACGCGCGGGCTCCCATTCCGTAATCCACAGCGAGGAGAAATCCCGACGACATTCTTGCTGAGATCGACCCCAAAAGTTCCGCCTGTCCGCGCCGGCGCTCGATGCGGAACCCATCGGGAAGATCGGTTCTTCCGGAAGATGCGGGGGATTTTTTGAAAACCATGCTGTCGTTTTGAAAATCGACCAACAGCTCATGCCAATGCCCGCCCTCGGCTTCAAAAATGTCGAACGGAAGAGCGTCGAAGAGTTCGTTTGAAAAATGCACGCCGCGGAATTCCGGAAGTTCGTCCACCGCGGAGACCCATTCGACTTCGAGTCCGGCGAGTTTTTCCGCCTGGCGCCGCCTTGGAAATTCAAACGGCTCGATGATGATGTAGCGGGGCGGGTTTTTGAACGACATCAGCACATCGTGCGCGAGCGTGCCGTCGCCTGCGCCTTGTTCCAGGATTGTGAAATCCGCGGGGCTGCCGAGGAGGTCCGACATTTCGCGGAATTGCCCGGCGAGGAGTTCCCCGTAAACGGGACCGACACTGACATTCGTGAAGAAATCGCCGCCGCGGCCGATGCGTGCGCGTCCGGAGGAGTAATAGCCGTTGCGCGAATCGTAGAGGGCGAGCTCCATGAAGCGCGAGAAGCGCAGGGGTCCGACGCCGGCGATTTCCGCGGCGATGCGGCCGCTAAGGTCGGGTGACCTCGCGGACATAAACATTCACCTGCCCGCCGGCGCTTTCGCGGACGTCCATGATTTGGAACGGGCGCTGGCCGTCGCGCGAAATGGACGCACCGTTCGTGGGCGCCGGTATGCCTTCTGGGTATTGGACGATGACGCGGACATTGTCGGTGCGGCCGCCGAAGCCGAGCGGTCGCTGCGGAGCGCGCATGACGGCGCGGTCGCCCCCCGCGGCGGTGACATTGAAATCGCCGCGCAGATACAAGCGCTCGCCGGCGGTGCCGCGGCGCGCGAGTTCCTGGATATCCGAAACGCCGACCAGCCTTCCGCGCGGCATGCGGCCGGGGTCGTAAACATTCCAAACCCGCGAGCCCGCTGCGGCGATGGCTTTTGGCGGGGTGGGGGAGGCGCCCGGCGAAGGAAGGGGCGCGGGCGAACCGACCGGAATTGCCACGGCAACCGGGATGGCCGTTGGCACGGAATCGACGGGAATCGCAGCGCGCACCTCGACTTCCTTCACAGCGGCGACGGCCGGAAGGACGGGCACGGGCGTTGCCTGCGGGGCGGCTGCGAACCCGCTTCCATCGACGGCGAGCGGTTTCTCGACGCGCATGAGGCGTGCGGTTTGGAACGGGTCGGCTGCTGGTGTTTTCGCATCCTTGCCGGTGGCGGCGAGCTTCGCCTTGCGGCGGAAGTGCTCATGCTTCGCGTCGGCGTCTCGCTGGCGGTCCGCGTCTACAACGGGCAGTCCGGCGGCGACATTGAGGGACTCTGGCGGCTCGAGCGTGAAGGTGCCGTCCGCGGAAGCGGATTCGTAGCTCGGGTAGAGGACGGAGACGGTGGTTAGCTTCACGCGGCCATCGGGGAGTTGCTCCGCGTGGATGACGGCGGCGAGTTCGTTCTCGCGCTTCAGGTCGATGTCGAGCCCGGTGAGGAGCGTGCGGTGCAATGCCGGCACGGAGCGGGCGCCGGCGGGGAAAATTTGCTCGATGAGAAGTTTCGGGTCGTCCTTGGATTCCGCAACGGCAACGACGCCCGAGGTGAAGAAATCGCCGCCGCCGAGTTCGTAGGAATCGAGGATGTTGAAGGTGCCGATGACATAGGGGACGAGCCCGTCGGCCGGTTTGAAATTGCGGAGGTAGTTGCGGAGGAGTGTCTGGTTCGTGCGGGCGAGTTGGCGCGGGCGCATCGAGCCGTAGCGTTCGATGAGTTGCGGGGCGCGGAGGAATTCCCCGCGCGGCGCGGCGGTGAGTTCAAATCGTTTCGGGGGGTCGAGTTTGTCGAGCTTCGTGAGGAGGCGGTAGCTCAGCGGCTTCTCGGGATTTCCGAACACATAGAAGCTGCCGATCCAGCACGCGATCGCGATGCCGATGAAGAGGAGAATAATGACCGTCCATCCGAAAAGCCCGCCGTCGTCCTTTTGGCGTGCGGGTTTGACGGATTCGTCGGGATCCTTGAACCAGGCGCGGCTGTTGCGGGTCTCCTGATCGGGCGGCATGGTCTCAGGCCCGCGCCGCTTCGGCCGGCTCGAACGAAGTGCCGCAGCCGCACGAGCGCGCGGCGTTGGGGTTGCGGATGCGAAACCCGGCGCCGGAGAGTCCGTCTTCGTAATCGAGCGTGCAATCCCGCAGGCTCTCGGCGCTGGCGGGGTCGATGAAAACGCGGGAGCCGAGATGCTCGATGGTGGCGTCGCCGCCGATCGGTTCGCCGATTTCCATGATATATTGAAGCCCGGCGCAACCGCCCTTTTCAACCGAGAGCCTCAACCCGCTGCCGGCGCCTTTCGCCGCAGCAAGGTCGAGAAGGGCACGCGCGGCGTTGTCGGTGATTTTGACCACGGTCTTTTCTTAAAAACGAAACCATGCAAAGTCAAACGGCATGGGAAAAATCCGGTTGCTCGCCGATGACATTGCCAGCCAGGTGGCGGCCGGGGAGGTGGTCGAGCGGCCGGCATCGGTCGTGAAGGAACTCGTCGAAAACAGCGTGGATGCTGGCGCGCGGCGGATTTCGGTGGAGTTCGCGGGCGGCGGCGCCAGGCTCGTGCGTGTGGTGGACGATGGTTGCGGGATGGATCGCGAGGATGCGCTGATGAGCCTCGAACGGCATGCGACCAGCAAGATCCGGACGGCGGCGGACCTGGCCTCGGTGGCGACGATGGGATTCCGGGGCGAGGCGCTGCCGAGCATTGCGAGCGTGTCGCGTTTCCGCATGCGCACGCGGCTGGCGGGCGCGACTTCGGGCACTGAAGTGTGTGTTGCCGGCGGAAAGCTGGAGGGCGTTGAGGAAAGCGGTTGCGCGCCGGGGACGGAGATCGAGGTCGGGTCGCTCTTTTTCAATATCCCCGCGCGAAAAAAATTCCTGCGGGGCGAGGAGACGGAGTCGGCGCGCATCGCGCACCAGATGCAGGCTCTCGCGCTGGCGCACCCCGGGGTTTCGATGTCGCTCGCGCGCGACGGCCGGAGGCTCTGGCAGGCGCCTGCGGCGGACGATCCCGCCGTGAGGGTCCGCGACCTGCTGGGGGTGGATTTTTTTTCGAGGCTGTTGCCGCTCGAGGAGACGGAAACCCATGGGATCAGAATCGGCGGGTTTGTTTCAAAACCGGGTGAGGGGCGTCCCGACCGAGATTTGCAATTTGTCGTGCTCAACGGGCGCGTGGTGCATTGCCCGGCTGTGTTCCAGCCGCTGCGCGAGGCCTATGCGGAGGGATTGCCGAAAGGGAGGAATCCGCTCGCGGTGCTGCGGATTGACATGGACCCGTTGGCTTTCGATTGCAATGTGCACCCCGCGAAACGCGAGGTGCGGCTGCACCGCCCGGATTTATTGAGGCAGGCGGTTTACACCGCGGTGCGCGGGGCGCTCGAGGCGCTGCGCCGTCCGGTGGTCCCCGTGCGGGCGGCGCAATCTTTGCCAGTCCCTGCGCCAATCACTCCGGTTCCGCAACCCGCGTCGCAGGCTTTGGGGGCGGCGCCCCAAGCGGAATTGCCTGAGGTGGCGGCGAAGCCCGCGCAGCCCGAGGGAACTGGGTTCCGCTTGATCGGCGGCCTCGGCGGCAAGTGGATTCTTATGGAAGGCGAGGACGGGCTCGTCATCGTGGATGCGCGGGCGGCCTCCGAGAGGATTCTTTTCGAGCGGTTGCGGCGGGAGGCGGCATCCGGCAACGCGCCTTCGCAACGCTTGCTGCTGCCCGAGGCGGTGGAATTGCCCGCGAAGGATGCGGTTTGGATTTCCGAAAACCTCGGCCCCTTGCGCGCGGCGGGTTTCGCCGTCGAACCGTTCGGCGGGACTTCGTTCAAAATCGAGGCGCTGCCCGCGTGCCTGGCGGATCGCGGTGCGGCGGGTGCGTTGCTGGATGTTTGCGCCGCGCTGCGGGCGACTGGACTGCTCGGTGCGGGGCAGCCGGCATTGGAGCAGCTCGTGCGCTCGGTTTCACGGATCGCGGCACTGAACGGTTTCGACTACGAGGAGGGAGCGGCGCGGCGGTTGGTGCGTGAGTTGATGGATTGCGAACTGCCCTATGCGTGCCCGCAAGGGCGGCCGACGATGATCCAGTGGTCGCGCCCGGAGTTGGACCGGAAGTTCGGAAGGTAGTAGTGCGCGCGATTGCCATGTTTTTCGGGATGTGAGAGGAAATTTCCCATGCCCAACCTGCGCATCGAGCCGGCCACCCTCGAGGACCTTCCCGAACTCGCCGCGCTCCTGCACGATCTCTTCACGCTCGAGCCGGATTTCGCGCCCGACCCGGTGAAACAATCGCGCGGGCTGCGGTTGATTTTGGAGCAACCGGCGCGTGGGCGGATTTTCGTTCTGCGCAACGACCGGCTGATCGTCGGCATGATCAACCTCCTCATCACGCTGAGCACGGCGGAGGGTGGATTCGTGCTGTTGCTCGAGGATCTCGTCATCCACCGCGACCACCGGGGGCTTGGATACGGGTCGCGATTGCTGCGGCACGCTGTGGAATTTGCGCGCGAGAAAAAATTCCTGCGTCTGACCCTGCTCACGCACGGCAACGAGGATGTTCGGCGATTTTACCTGAAACACGGATTCCGCGAGAGCGAGATGAAACCCATGCGACTTATTGTTTCCGATGAAGGCTGATCCGGCATTCGCGCGTGTGGACCTCGATCGGGCGCGACGCTGCGGGAGGCCGGAGACGATCTTCTGTGCCGGCAAGCTGCCGTCCGAGGTCGCGGCGATTTCGGCGACCCTGCGCGCGGCCGGGCAGCCCGTGCTGGCGACCCGCGCCGATCGCGCCCACTTCGATGCGGTTGCCGCGGAATTTCCCGATGCCGTCTGGCATGAGCGCGCGCGATGTATCACGATCGGGCAGGACAAATCGCCCGCGGAGGGTTTTTCCGCCGGGGTCGTTTGTGCGGGAACCGCCGATCTGCCGATTGCGGACGAAGCCGCGGTGGTGCTGGGATTTTTCGGGCGCCGTGTCGAGCGCGTGGCCGATGTGGGCGTGGCGGGCTTGCATCGCCTGCTTGCCGAGGTCGAACGCTTGCGCGCCTGCGGGGTGCTCGTGGTGGTCGCGGGGATGGAAGGGACGCTGCCGAGCGTCGTCGCCGGACTTGTGGACCGTCCGATCATCGCTGTGCCGACGAGCATCGGCTACGGGGCGAACCTTGGGGGATTGTCCGCGCTTTTGGCGATGCTCACAAGCTGTGCGAGCCGCGTCACGGTGGTGAATATCGACAACGGCTTCGGCGCGGCGTGCGCGGCCGATGCCATTTTGCGCCTCGCGGAGGGGCAGGGGCGTTGAGTGCCGGGATCAAAACCGCCTTTGTCCTCGGTGCGGGACTTGGAACGCGCCTGATGCCGCTGACCGGTGTGTTGCCAAAGCCGCTGGTGCCGGTCTTCAACAAGCCGCTTATCACTTTTGCATTCGACCATCTCATCGCTTCCGGCGTGGAGCGTTTCGTTGTCAACACTCACCACTTGCCGGGGGCTTATGGAAAAGTGCTCTGCGAAAAAAAAGGGCGGGCCGAATACCGCGGATGCCCGACCCATTTTCGACACGAGCCGGTTTTGCTCGAAACCGGTGGCGGGATCAAAAATGCCGCAGACCTGATCGGCGACTCGGACTTCTTCGTTTATAATGGCGATGTGCTCGCGGCGTTCCCACTTGAGCCGCTTTTTCAAGCGCACACTGGCTCCGGGAATATCGCGACTCTGGCGCTGCGCAGCTCCGGCGGCGAGCGGCGCGTCCAGTTTGATGCCTCATCGGGCTTGGTGACCGACTTGCGCGGGATTATCGGTGGTCGAACCGAACCTTCCTTTCTTTTCACGGGGGTCAGTATTTTTTCGCCGGAAATTTACGACTGCATCCAACAGGGCGAGGTCATCTCGATAGTGCCTGTCCTTGCCGATTTGATCCGCAAAGGTGCGCGCGTGGGCGGGGTCGTCATTGACGAGGGCGGTTGGTTCGATATCGGCACGCCACAGGCTTATCTCGATGTCCACCGTGAAATCTCCGCGGGCGGTGTGGATTTCGGTTGGCTGCCCGAAGATTGGATCCAACGCGTTGGTCCCGGTGCGGCTGTTGCCGACTCGGTGATTTTGGAAGGATGCTCCACCATAGGATCGGATGCCGTCGTCGGTGAAAACGCGGTGTTGATAAATACTGTGGTTTGGTCCGGGTCGAATTTACCCGCGGGAGTTCGGTTGGAAAATTCGATCATCGCCCCCGGGTTCCGCGTCCCATGAAAATGAAAGCCGCGCTTTTCATGCTCTCTGTGCCGATGCTGTTCGTTTTGGCATCTTGTGCTTCGAAAAATTACGATGAGTCCAACGCGCCTCACTTTTCGGTGTCATCGGAGTTTGCGGCGTTCTACCGCTTCGGTCCCATGCAAGGCGGTGGTCCCGATCTCTCGTTGCGGCGCGGCGAGAGGTTGCGCGTTTTGCGCCGCGAGATGGGATATAGTTTCGTGAAAATCCAAGATGGCCGCACCGGCTACATCGCCAACGAGTCGATCCGTCCGGCGCCCGAACCGCTGCCCGCCCCGATGCCGCGCCCTCCGCGCAGGTTGCGCAACGCTGCCGCACCCGCGCCGCCCACCACGCTCCCCACCGGCGATCCGAACGCGCCGTTTCCGCAGTTCCGTTTTTGAAAAATCCCTCCGCTGTCGGCGGGGTTGAAACCCCGCTGGATTTTTTTCAAATTTTATCTTGCCGATTTTCGAACGGTCTATAGTTTCACCCGTCCCGTCAGATCCCGCAGGGTGTTGAAACCACGGCAGCGTGGTTTTTTTGTCCCCTGAAAGCAGGATCAGGCGGCCAGCAAAAAACCATGACACATAGCGCCGCAATTTCTTTCCTGTTGCCACTCCCGACTGGGGGGATGCGGCGCGCCACCATGCGACTTTCCAAATGAGCGCCACAGTTCTCACCGCCGCCGACGCCGAAAAGGCAAAGATCGAACTCATCAAAGACGAAGCCAAGGGCAACCAAGCCGTCCATGATGTGGTGGTCGCCCTGCAAGCCGCGCGCCGCAGCGGCACTGCCTGCACGAAGACCAAGGGCGATGTGGCCCTCTCTGGCCGCAAGCCCTGGCGCCAGAAAGGCACCGGCCGCGCCCGCGCCGGATATTTTTCCAGCCCCGTTTGGGTGGGCGGCGGCGTTGCCCACGGTCCCAAACCCCGCGACTACTCGAAAAACATTCCGAAGGCCGTTAAAAAACTCGCCTTCCGCAAGGCCCTCAGTGCCCGCATCGCTCTTGGCGATATCCTGCTCGTCGAATCCTTCGCTGTTGCGGAGGCGAAGACCCGCAGGTTTGTGGACCTTCTCAAATCCACCTCCCCCGATTCCCGCAAGACTCTCGTTGTCTCCGAGGGCTTCGATGAAAACACCTTCAAGGCCGCCCGCAATGTCCCTACGGCCCAGCTCGCCCGCGCCGCTGATGTGAACACCGAGCACTTGCTCGCGTTCGACAAAATCA
>JBMOIA010000054.1:0-8004 GCA_049317565.1 Terrimicrobiaceae bacterium
GGCTGCCGAATTCGATGGAGGGCCCCACGCCGGTTTCCTCGCTGCTCCACGCCGCGACGATGGTGGCCGCGGGCGTTTATATGCTCGCCCGCATTTTCCCGATCCTCGAGGTCGTCCCGACCGCCCGCGAGATCATCGCCTGGGTGGGCGGCATCACCTGTTTCTGTGCAGCGCTCATGGGCACGCAGCAGAACGACATCAAGCGCATCCTCGCCTATTCCACGATTTCGCAGCTCGGCTACATGGTCCTCGGCATCGCCGTCGCCCCGACCTCGAACGAGGCGATGTTCCACCTCTTCACCCACGCCTGCTTCAAGTGCCTCCTGTTCCTCGCCGCCGGTTCGGTGATGATCGCCATGCACCATGAGACCGACATGTGGCACATGGGCGGGCTCCGCAAAAAAACGCCCGTCACCATGATTTGCTTCTTCGCCGGCATGCTGGCCCTCTCGGGTTGCCCCTACACCAGCGGCTATTTCAGCAAAGACCTCATCATCGAGTGGGCGGTCGTGAAAATCCCGTTCCTCGGCTGGCTCGCCGCCGCCGCCGCCGGCCTCACCGCGTTCTACATCTTCCGCGAATTTTTCGCCGTCTTCTTCGGCAAGGCGCGCAGCGAACACGCCGAGCATGCGAAGGAACAGCCCGTCTCGATGCTCCTCCCGATGCTCATCCTCGCGGTCCCTGCGCTCCTCGCCGGGTTCCCATTCGTGCAGGAACACTTCTTCACACTGCAGCATCCCGAGGAATCCGCCGTGCCGCACCTGCTCCACCCGTTCCTCTACGCGATGTTCTTCGGCGGCGCCGGGCTCGCCGCGCTTCTCTACTTCAAGGCGGACAAGGACCCGATTTCGATCCCGCTCTTCGCGAACCGCCTTTACATCGACGACGCCTACTTCTGGTTCGTGGACAAGGTCCAGGGCGGCGGCTCCGCGATCCTCTCGTGGGCGGACCGCTGGGTCGTTGACCTCGTGGTCGTCCAAATCCCGAGCAAGCTCACCTGGGCGACCGGTTTCGTCCTGCGCTTCCTCCAACTCGGAAACATCCAAGCCTACGCCTTCCTCTTCGGCGCGGGCGTTGTTGGCCTCCTCTACATCCTCCTCGCGAAATGACGCTCCCGAGTCCGCTTTTGTATCTCATCCTTGTGCCGGTCGCTGCCGCGGGACTCATCCTGCTCGGGGCCGCCCCGCGCAGGACCGCCATCCTCGCCGCCACGGTCAATTTCCTTCTGTTCCTCGGCCTCGCTGCGTTTTTCAAAACCGCCGAAATCGGTTTCCAATTCGTCTCCTCGGCGCCGGTCATTCCGCAGCTCGGCATCTCGTTCACCCTCGGCGCGGACGGCCTCAGCATGGTCATGCTGTTCCTTTCGGCAATCGTCACCCTCGCCGCCGTGTGGGTCGCCCGGGAGCCGGTCGCGAATCCCCGTTGGTTCTACGCGTGCATCCTTTTTATTTCCGCGGGCGTCATCGGCGCGTTCGCCTCGGTGGACCTCATGTTCTTCTACATGTTCCACGAGCTCGCGCTCATCCCCACCTTCCTGCTCATCGGCATCTGGGGTTCGGGCGACCGCCAGGCTGCGGCGTGGAAAGCGACCGTTTACCTCGCCACCGGCAGCTTCATCCTCCTGCTCGGCCTGATCGGTCTCTACCTCATCCAACCCGAAAACGCCCGCACTTGGGACCTCCGCGCGATCATCGACATGGCGGATGCCGGCGCGATCCCCGACTCGCCGGCGGTTTACCTCCTGCTCCTTGTCGGCTTCGGAATTCTCGTCTCCCTCTTCCCCTTCCACACCTGGGCGCCGCAAGCCTACGCCTGCGCACCCTCGCCCGCCTCAATGCTCCATGCGGGCGTGCTGAAAAAGTTCGGCCTCTACGGCCTCATCCGCATCGCCGCGCCGGTGTTGCCCGAGTCTGTCCAGCAATTCGTCCCGCTGCTCCTCGCCCTGCTGGTCTGCAACATCCTCTATGTCGGCTATGTCACGATCGCCCAGCGCAAGCTCGACCTCATGCTCGGCTACTCGAGCGTCATGCACATGGGCTACATTTTCCTCGGCTTCGCGGCGTTGAATGAAATCAGCCTCACCGGCTCCTCGCTCATGCTCCTCAGCCACGGCCTCACGGTCGCCGCGCTCTTCGCCCTCTGCGGGGAAATCCGCGAACGCACCGGCACGCTCGACTTCTCCGAACTCGGCGGCATCGCCCGCGCCACCCCGCGACTCGGCTTGGCATTCGGCTTCGCCGCCATGGCCTCGGTCGGTCTCCCGGGCTTCGTTGGCTTCGCGTCCGAACTCATGGTGTTCTTCGGATCCTTCGTCGGCGGGCAATCGCTCATGGGCTCCTCGGGCGGCGTGGAAATTTTCCGCTTCAACGCGTTCCAAATCGCTACCATCTGCGCCGTCTGGGGCATCGTCATCTCCGCGATCTACATGCTCCGCGCCTACCGCCGCATCTTCATGGGCCCGCTGCCCGAGCGCTGGTCCGGCCTCGCCGACCTCTCCGGCCTGCCGCGCGCCGCGGTCTGGCTCCTCATTGCGGCGATGCTCGTCTTCGGGTTCTTCCCGCAGATTCTTGTGAACCTCGTAACGCCCGCGCTCCTGCTGCCATGATCCCGCCCATCGCCCTCGAAGTCTGCGTCGTCTGCCTGGGCATCTTCCTGCTCATGGCGGAGGCGTTCAGCTTCAAGACCAACAAAACAACGCTCGGCCAGGGCGCCATCTTCGGCCTCGCCTGCATCTTCGCGCTCACCTTCGCCATCGACCCGAATTCCGCCGCCCTCCAGTCGTCCGGGTTTTATGTCGTCGATTCCCTCTCGCTGTTCTTCAAGCGCTTCGCCCTGCTTTCCACAATCCTCGTCCTCATCCTCGCGCTCGATTACATCCCCGTCGTGCGCCGCCTCGTGCCCGGCGAAACCGCCGAAGCCGGGACCGGCGAGTTTTTCATCCTGCCCGTCTTCACCTGTGCCGGATTGATGTGGATGGCGTCGGCCGCCGACTTCGTTGTCATCTTCTGCGCGCTCGAACTCGTCACGATTTCGCTCTACATCCAAGTCGCCTACATGCGCCGCAGCCTCGCGAGCCTCGAGGCGGGCACGAAATTCCTCGTCCTCGGCGCGCTCTCCACCGGGTTCTTCGTTTACGGAATCACCTGGATTTTCGGCATGACCGGCCAAACCGGCCTCGCCGCCATCCAAAAAGCCCTCCCGCTCCTTCCCGCCTCGAGCGAACCCGCGATCCTCTTTGGATTCGGTCTCGTGCTCGTCGCCCTCGGCTTCAAGATCGCCGCCGTCCCGTTCCAATTCTGGGTGCCCGATGTTTATCAGGGTGCGCCCACGCCGATCACCGCCTACCTCGCCGTGGCCTCGAAAGCCGCCGGGTTCCTCATCCTGATCCGCGTCCTGCAACCGTTCTTCAGCGTCACCGCATTCCAGGAAAAGCTCGTCCTCGCGCTCTGCCTGCTCGCCGCGCTGACACTCATCTTCGGCAACCTCGCCGCCCTGCCGCAGTCGAACTTCAAGCGCCTGCTCGGCTACTCGAGCATCGCCCATGCGGGATACCTCCTGCTCGGCCTCGCTGCCATCGGGGACGCCTTCGCCGGTCGCGCCGTGGTGTTCTACCTCTGCGGCTACCTGCTCATGACCTTCGTTGCATTCCTGGTGCTCGTGCCCGTCACCAAAGCCTCCGGTGGCGACGACATCTCGGACTTCAACGGCCTCGCCACCCGCTCGCCTGGCCTGGCGTTCGCCATGCTCATCGCCGCGTCCTCCCTCGCCGGTGTGCCCTTCACGGTCGGCTTCTTCGGAAAATTCTTCATCTTTGAGGCCGCCATGAACCAAGGCCTCTGGATCCTTGTCATCATCGGCGTCGTCACCGTCGCCAGCGGCTTTTATTATTATCTCAAGGTCGTGCGCGCCATGTATTGGCAACCCGCCGCCGAGGGCGCCGCGCCCGTCGAGGTCGGCGGAATGTCGAAGCTCGCGATCCTCGTCGGCGCCGCGCTCATCATTGTGCTCGGGATCGCGCCGCAGCTCCTCATCGCCATCCTGCCCTGACCCGCGGATGGACCCGTTTTGGGAAAACTGGCAACCCCGCGAGCGGGCGACCCTCTGTTTCGTCCGGCGCGGCGATGAAGTCCTCCTGATCCGCAAAAAGCGTGGCCTCGGCGCCGGCAAAATCAACGGTCCCGGCGGCCGTATCGAACCCGGCGAATCCCCTGCCGAATGTGCTGTGCGCGAAACCGCCGAGGAAGTCGGCATCCTGCCCGAAGGCGTCGAGGAATACGGGCAGCTCCATTTCCAATTCGCCGACGGCTACAGCCTCCACTGCACCGTCTTTGTCGCCCACGCCCACACTGGCGAATTGGTGGAAACCGACGAAGCGCTCCCGCTCTGGACGCCCGTGGACGCGATCCCCTACGGCGAAATGTGGGCGGACGACGAACACTGGCTGCCCGGCGTTATGGAAGGCCGCCGCTTCCGCGCTTGGTTCCAATTCGACGGCGACGCCATGCTCTCGAAGCACATCGTTTGGGAAGAGGAGAGCCTGTAATTCCCATGCGCGCCGGGCGGCTTCATTTTCGGAATTTCACATTTTATGTCGGCGCGGTGGTGCACCGGGTGTTGCCGCGCCTGCTGTTGAGAGCGCGCCTTCGGGGGCTTTTGGAGCCGGTGAATTCGGAGAAGCGCGGGGAACTCCTCGAGCGCATCGATTACTGCAACAAGCTCAATGCGCCATTCGAGGTTCCACTCGGGACTCCGCGCTGCCGGTTCAAAAAGGTCAATTCCATCTACTATTTCGACTTCCAGCGCATGGTGCGCCACTTCCCGGCGCGGATGCGGTATTTCCACCGTTTCGGCGACGAGAGGAGGGTTCCCGAGCAGCCGACCTTTGTGAAGTCGCGCCCGATCGCGGAGCCGAATGCGAACTCGGTGATTTTGAAGCTCGATTCGGTGCGGCACTTCCGGATGGCCAACGATGCAATCCCTTATCTTTCCAAAAAACCGTTGGCCGTTTTCCGCGGGGCCTGCCACCAACCGCACCGCCGGGAATTTCTCGCCCTGACGGCTGGAGTTGCTGGCACCGACATCGGCGACACGCGCGCGGCGGCCGAGCCCGAGTTCCGGCGGTCCTATCTTTCGGTGCCGCAGCAGCTCGAATACAGGTTCATCCTCAGCGTCGAGGGCAACGATGTCGCGACGAACCTCAAGTGGATCCTATCCTCGAATTCGCTCTGCTTCATGCGGCAGCCGCGGTTTGAAACCTGGTTCATGGAAGGCCGGCTCGAGCCGGGGCGGCACTTTGTCCTCCTTCGGGAAGACTACTCCGACCTCGCCGAAAAAATTGCCTTCTACGACGACCATCCCGACCTCGCTTTGGAGATCATCAAAAACGCACAGGCGCATGTGCGGCAGTTCACCGACAGCAAAATCGAGAAGGCCGCTTCGCTGCTCGTGCTGGCGAAATATTTCGCCCTGAGCGGACAGCTGGACCCGCGGATTGCGGAGGATTTTCGGCTGCCTTGGGGCGGCCGGGCCTAAACGCTGTAGGTGGTGGAGGAGGTGCTGCCGCCGGTGCCGGTCCAGTTCGTGTGGAAGAACTCGCCGCGGGGCTTGTCCACGCGCTCGTAAGTGTGCGCGCCGAAGAAGTCGCGCTGGGCCTGCAGCAGGTTCGCGGGCAACACGGCGGAACGGTAGCTGTCGTAGAACGAGAGCGCGGTGGAGAACGCCGGGACGGGGATGCCCCGCTTGGCCGCGAGGGCGACGGCGTTGCGCCAGCCCTTCTGGCATTTCTTGATTTCCCCGCGGAAGTAGTCGTCGAAAAGCAGGTTCACGAGTCGCGGATGGTTGTCGAAGGCTTCCTTGATTTTCCCGAGGAAGCGGGAGCGGATGATGCAGCCGCCGCGCCACATGAGGGCGATGCCGCCCCAGTTCAATTTCCATTTGTATTCCTTGGCGGCGGCGCGCATGAGCATGTAGCCCTGCGCGTAGCTGATGATCTTCGAGGCGTAGAGCGCCTGGCGGACTTCCTCGACAAGCTTGTCGCGCTTGGCGGGGACGCGGGCGCCGGGGATGAGGGGTTTCGGGCCCCTGAGTTTCCGTGAAGCTTTCACGCGCTCGTCCTTGAGGGCGGAGACGCAACGGGCGTAAACGGCCTCGGCCATGAGCGTGGTCGGGATGCCGAGGTCGAGGGAGTTGTTGACCGTCCACTTGCCGGTTCCTTTCTGTCCGGCGGTGTCGAGAATCTTGTTCACGAGCCGGGTGCCGTCGGTGTCCTTCTTCGCAAAAATGTCGCGCGTGATCTCGACGAGGTAGCTGTCGAGTTCGCCCTTGTTCCACTCGGCGAAGACATCGTGGAGTTCGGATTCGTGGAGCCCGAGGCCGTTCTTCAGGATGTTGTAGGCTTCGCAGATGAGCTGCATGTCGCCGTATTCGATCCCGTTGTGGACCATCTTCACATAGTGGCCTGAGCCCTCTTCGCCGACCCAATCGCAGCAGGGCGAGCCGTCCTCGACCTTTGCGGAGATGGATTGGAAAATTTCCTTCACATGCGGCCAGGCTTCCGGCGAACCGCCGGGCATGATGCTGGGCCCGCGGCGCGCGCCTTCCTCGCCGCCGGAGACGCCGGTGCCGATGAAGAGCAGACCCTTCGCCTCGAGTTCGCGCTGGCGGCGGTTCGAATCGCCGAAAAGCGAGTTGCCGCCGTCGATGATGATGTCGCCCTTTTCAAGGTGCGGGACGATTTGCGCGATGAAGTCGTCCACGGCCTGGCCTGCCTTGACGAGCATCATGATGCGGCGCGGGCGCTTGAGTTTGGAAACGAGTTCTTCGATCGAGTGGGCGCCCTGGACCTTCGTGCCCTTCGCCTCCTTGGCGAGAAAATCGTCCACTTTCGAGGTGGTGCGGTTGTAAACGACGACCGTGTAGCCGTGGTCGTTCATGTTGAGGACGAGATTCTGGCCCATGACAGCGAGTCCGATGAGGCCGATGTCTCCTTGTGGTGTGGTGTTTTCCATGAGAGTGCCGCTGCCCGGCGGGTTGGAGCTTGGAGCGGGTTGGGATGGCTAACGCAAACGCCGCCGCGTGTTAAGCGGAAATTCAAACATTGTCGGGCTGGAACGAACCGCCGTAGCCCGGCTGGTAGAGGCTGAGAGCGGCGGTTTGCGCGATTTTTTCAAAGTGCGCGTCGATTGTGAAAAGGCGCACGCCGTCGTGGATGGCCAGCGAGGCGATGAGCACATCCAGCCATGGCACGGTCAGCCCCGCCCCGCGTAGCCGCCATGCGAGGCTGATCGCGCGTTCCCAGTCGTCCGGACCGACGGCACGATACGGGATGATGGAAAAATAGGCCCCGATCGACCGGCGCTCTTCTTTCCGCGCGCCGCCCATGACCTCGAGGCGAACCGGGGCGCAGAGTTGCGCCTCGTAGGCCTCGAGGAGGGCTTCGAGGGCGACCTTCACATCGAGCCGCCCTTTTCGCCGAAGCGCTTCGATCCAAACCGACGAATCGACCAAAACCATGCTACCCGGCGGCGAGGGGAGGGATGGGGTTCGCGAGGGACTCAGCCGTCGCATCCATCGGATAATCGAACGCCCCCTCCCTCATCAACCTGCCGAACTCCTTAGCCCGCTTCCTCCTGACGAATTCGGTCACTGCCTTGGCAAGCGAGGCGCTTTTGCTCTTCTCGCCGGTCAATTCCATCACCTCACTCAAAACCTCTTCGGAAATGTCCACGCTGATTCTCATGGGGAAAAAGATATCGCATAATTGCATCAAATCAACAGTTATTTTGATGCGAAATTATGAAAAAAGTAACGGGTTTCGCTGTAAAATCGCGGATTGGATTTCCCTCGCGATGGCATCGGCGGGGCGCGAGGCATCCACGAGCACGATGCGGTCGGGGTTTTCAAGAGCGAGCTTCAGGTAGCCGGCGCGGACAGCATCGAAAAACTCCTCCGACTCGCGCTCGATGCGGTCGAGTGAGCGTTTCCCCGCGTGGATGCGGGCGAGGG
>JBMOIA010000055.1:0-7928 GCA_049317565.1 Terrimicrobiaceae bacterium
ACGGGCTTCGCGGGCAAGCGCATCGTGCGCGAACCCGTCGAGGTCGTGCCGGGCGAACCCCTCCGCATCGAACTCGAATCCTTCCTCGAATGCGCCCGCGAGGGCTCGAACCCCAAAGTGACCGGCCACGCCGCCGCCGATGCCCTGGACCTCGCTCTCGAGGTTTCGCGCCTCATCGGCGAATCGAACGCCGCACGCACCCCAGCCTGAAATGGTCGTCGGCTCCGTCCTCATCCTCACGGCCGGTTTCGGCGAAGGCCACAACGCCGCCGCCCGAAACATCCTCGCCGCGCTCCGCAGCCACCACAGGAATATCACCGCGGACATCCACGACATCTACGCCGAGGCCCACCCGTTCACGAACCGCCTCGCCAGCGGCGCCTACAAGTTCGCCATCAACAGGACCCCGCGCCTCTGGAAATTATTCTACGATTTCCTCGACCGCGCTCCCGGCGCTGCCGGAGGCGTCCACATCCTCCTCCCCGCACGCCGCCGCCTCGCCCGCATCGCCACCAGCCTCAAGCCCGATGTCATCGTCACCACATTCCCCGGCTACGGCCCGCTCATTGGCACGCTGCCCCGCACATTCCGCCTCGTCACGGTGGTCACCGATTCCCTCACCATCAATTCGATCTGGCTCCGAACGCCGAGCGATTTCCTCCTCGTCGCCAACGAACCCACCGCGCGCCAAATCGAATCCGCAGGCATCCCGCGCGACCGCATCCGCGTGACAGGCTTCCCCGTGCCGGAGATTTTCGCCCAGCCCGGCCCCCGCACCACGCCGCCGGCCGATGGAATCTGGAAAGTCCTCTTCATGGTGAATTCCTCGCCGCAAACCGCGCCGGACACCGTCCGCGCCCTGCTGCAACTGGAAAACATCGCGCTCACCGTGACCTACGGCCGCGACGAGGCGCTCGGCCGCAAGCTCCGGGAAATTTCCGAATCCGCCGGCAAGCCGCTCGAACTCCACGGCTGGACCAAGGAAATGCCGAACCTCATCCGCCGCAGCCACGCCCTCGTCGGCAAGGCGGGCGGCGCCACTGTGCAGGAATGCCTCGCCGCCGCCACGCCACTCGTCATCACCCAAATCGTCCCCGGCCAGGAGGAGGGAAACGCCCGCCTCGTCCTCGAAAACGGCGCCGGCGATTTTGCCGAGTCGCCCGAGGCCATTGCCCAAGCCGTTGCAAACCTCTTCGCCGAAAACGGACGCCTCCACGCCGCGCGCACCGCCGCCGCGAAAAAACTCGGCCACCCGGCCGGCGCTTCCGAAGCCGCGAATTTCATCGCCTCGCTCGCCATGCAGGACTGAAAAAACCACTGCATGGAAACTCCCGTTTTCTTCGAACCCATCCCCGTCGAGCGCGTCTGGGGCGGACGCAGAGCCGAATCCCTCCCCGGAAAAAAACTCCCGCACGCAAAACCCATCGGCGAACTCTGGGAAATCGTGGACCGCCCGGAAGCCCAGAGCATCGCCGCAGGCGGACCCCTCGACGGCCTCTCGCTTCACGACCTCTGGACCACCCGCCGCGCCGCGATTTTCGGCATCGAATACCTCCCCCACCCCTCGCCGCGCTTCCCGCTCCTCATCAAAATCCTCGACGCCGCCGAAAAACTTTCCGTCCAAGTCCACCCGCCCCAACACCGCGCCGCGGAACTGGGCGGCGAACCGAAAACCGAAGTCTGGTATTTCCTCGAGTCCGACGCCAACGCCTCGATTTATGCCGGATTGAAAAACAGCACCACCCGCGCGCACTTCGAACAACTCCTGGCCACCGGCGGGGTGGAATCCGTCCTCCACGAAATCCCGGTCCGCACCGGCGAGAGCATCTTCATCCCCAGCGGTCGCCTCCACGCCATCGGCGGCGGCAACCTCATCATCGAAATCCAGCAGAACAGCGACACCACTTACCGCGTGTTCGATTGGAACCGCTGCGGACTCGACGGCAAGCCGCGCGAACTCCACATCCCGCAATCCCTCGCCTCGATCGATTTCGAGGATTTCGAACCCTCCATCAAATCCGCCGCCGACCCGCTCGTGGCGGACTGCCCGCTCTTCCGCGTCGAAAAAATCATCCTCGATTCCCCGAAAGATCCCCGGCCGCCCGGCCGGTTCGCCATCGCCGTGCCGCTTGATGCACCCGTCACCTGCGGCGGCACCGAAATCCCCCGCGGACGCTTCTTCCTCCTCCCCGCCTCCACGCCCCGACTCGAGGTTTCCCCATGCGCGGGCGCCGCCAGTCTCCTCGTCGCCACCCTCCCCGCCTGACTATCCGCCATTTTTCGGTGGAAACCGCGCCCGGGTGTGCAATCTTCCCCGCCGGAAAAACCCAACCACACACATGATCCCACAACTCTTCGTTTACGCCATTTTCGGCCTCGCCCTGCTCCTCGCCATCGCCCTCGTGGTGGTCCTCATCAATTTCTTCGGCACATGGCTCCGCGCCAAACTCGCCGGCGCCCCCGTTTCCTTCGCGAACCTCATCGGCATGCGCCTCCGCCGCGTCCCCACCGGCCTCATCGTGGACAACCGCATCACCGCCGTGAAAGCCGGCATCTCGCTGGACACCGACCCGCTCGAAGCCCACTACCTCGCCGGCGGCAATGTCTCCCATGTCGTCCTCGCCCTCATCGCCGCCGAAAAGGCGGGCATCACCCTCGACTTCGACCGCGCCTGCGCGATCGACCTCGCCATCAAGGGCACCTCGAAAACCGTCCTCGAGGCCGTCCGCACCAGCATCAACCCGAAAGTCATCGATTGCCCGAACCCCGCCAGCGGCAAGGCGACCATCGACGCCGTGGCCCGCGACGGCATTGGCGTGAAGGCCCGCGCCCGCGTCACCGTCCGCTCGAACCTCAACCGCTTCGTCGGCGGCGCCACCGAGGACACCATCATCGCCCGCGTTGGCGAGGGCATCATCACCTCCATCGGCTCCTCGGTTTCCTACAAGGATGTCCTCGAAAACCCGGACCGCATCTCGAAAACCGTCCTGGAAAAAGGCCTCGATACCGGCACCGCGTTCGAAATCCTCTCCGTGGACATCGCCGATGTGGACATCGGGGACAACATCGGCGCCAAGCTCCAGGCCGAGCAGGCCGAGGCGGACAAGGTCGTCGCCCAGGCGAAGGCGGAAATGCGCCGCGCCGCAGCCGTCGCCACCGAACAGGAAATGAAAGCCCGCACCCAGGAAATGCAGGCGAAGGTCGTCGAAGCCGAGGCCCAGGTCCCGCTCGCCATGGCCGAGGCGTTCCGCTCCGGCAACCTCGGCGTCATGGACTACATGCGAATGAAAAACCTCCAATCCGACACCTCGATGCGCGAGTCCATCGCCGCCCCCACGCCCGCCACACCCGCCTGATCCGGCATGGAACAACTCGTCCTGCTCCTCATCATCGCGGCAATCAGCCTCGTCAATTGGCTGATTGAAAAATCCGCGAAACTCCGGGAGCAAAAACGCCTCGAACAACTCCGGCGCGACCGCGAACAGTCGGTTGGCTTCCCGCGCGAAGCCGCCCAGGAAACGGTTCCGCAGCCTGCACCCCCGCCGCCGCCAACCCCCTCGCGCACGCAGGAGGAACTCCGCCGCATGCTCGAGTCGCTCGGGTTTCCGGTCGAGGAACCAGCCGCCCCGCCCCCGCTCCCACGCTCGGGACGCATTCCCGAGCCCGAATTCGAACCGGTCGAAGCCGCCCTTTTCGAAGAAGAGCCCGAGCCCGCCGCCGCTCCCCCGCCGGCACCGAAGCCCCGCACCATGCTCGCCCGCACCGCCGCCGTCCATGCCCCGGTCCACCGCAACCGCTGGGCCGAAAAACTCCGCACGCACGAAGGCTTCCGCGAAGCCTTCGCCCTCCGCGAAATCATCGGCCCGCCGCGCTGCCTCGAACCCCACGCCCCGTGAAACGAGTCCTCCTCGCCGCACTCCTCGCCGCACCCACCATGGAAGCCAACGACAAAAAACTCACCCCCCTCCAGGAACATGTGACCATGAATTGCGGCACCGAGCCGCCGTTCAAAAACGAATATTGGAACAACAAGCGCCCGGGCATTTATGTCTGCATCATCTCCGGCGAGCCCCTCTTCAGTTCCCTCGACAAATTCGATTCCGGCACCGGCTGGCCGAGCTTCATCCGCCCGCTCGCACCCGCCGCCATCGAGGAAAAAACCGACCTCTCCCACGGCATGGAACGCACCGAAGTCCGCTCGAAGCCCGGAAAATCCCACCTCGGCCATGTGTTCCCCGACGGCCCCGCCCCCACCGGGCTCCGCTACTGCATCAACTCCGCCGCCCTCCGTTTCATACCCGCCGAAGACCTCGAAAAGGAAGGCTACGCGAAATTCAAATCCCTCTTCGCCACCCCCGGGAAAGAATAGTCTCCCCCCGAAACTTCGAAGGCCAGCAGGCTGATGGCCTTTCACTTGTCGAAAAACGAAATATTGCAATCGCGAGACTCCTGTGAGAGCCTCACCCTTCGCGCTCAAAACGATGGATACCGATACCGAAATTCAAAGTGAAGTCATGAACGGCGACGAGGCCGCAGTTTACCTCAAGATGCCAAAGTCCACCCTGCTCAAGCTTTGCAGCGAGGGACAACTCCCCGGCGTGAAAGTCGGACGCCAATGGCGTTTTCACCGCGATGCCCTCGAAAAATGGCGCAACGCCCGCGCCGAGGCCCTTTCAGCGCTCCCGGACGACTCGGGCGTTGTTGGCGAATCGGCGACTTTTGACAGCGATCTCGGCGCGGCGGAAAGCCGCATCGGCCGCACCATCAAGCCCGTGGTGGGCGAAAACGGTTTCGAAAACCTCGATCCCGACGAAAGTGGAACCACCAGCGCGGTGCGGGAACTTGAAGAGGCCCCGACCACCCGTGCGCCCCGCAGAGGATCCGCACGCAGCGCTTCCGCGATCGAGTTGATGGCGCAAATTTCTGAAAAAACCCACGGCCGCCGCGGTCGCCCGCCGAAAAACCGCCCGGCTCCCGAAGTCCGCCAAAAAGTGGCCGCCCAGGCACAGGCGATCCGCGAATCAGTGGAGGCCGAAGCCCCCACACCCGCCCGCGAAGAGGCCGTCGAAGTCTCCCGCCCGGTCAACAGGCAGGCCGCAGCCGTCCCGCCTCCTCCCCGTCAGCGCAAGCGCGGCGGCGGATTGGATGGAGTTAAAAAACTCACCTATTGGGTCGTTGTTATCGGAGTTCTCGCTCTGGCAGGCCTCGGCGTGCGCAGCATTCTCGTTCCGCCGACAGCTCCCCCGCCCACAGCCGCCGTGCCCGCCGCTCCGGCGCTCCCCGAATTCCAGGTTGTCTATAAGCACAACGAGCCCGAGGAACCCGGCCTCGAAAACTTCGCGGTCCCAACCCCTCCTCCGGCACCCGAACCCGCACCCGAGCCGGTCACGGCCGCCGTTGATCAGACCCTCGCTCCACCAGCCGCCCAGGAGCCGGTCGCTCCGCCCACCGCACCGGAGGTTGTCCAGCAAACCGCCCCCATCTCCACACCGCCTCCGGTTAATCAAAACCTCGAAGCCATCAACCGCCTGCTGCCCGCGCTCTACAACCTCCAAGGCACCACGATCAGCAGCAACAACAACGAAGTGCGTGTGGTGTTCCAGGAAGGCGTCTTCTCATCGGGCATCAACATCGACAAATCGCAACGCGGAATCCTCGCCGCCGTCGGCGAAATGCTCGCGGTCAATGCACCGGATTTCTGGGTGATCATCGAAGGCCAAACCAGCAGCGACCCCGTGCGCCCCGGTTCCCCGTTCCGCGACAACTACACCATGGGCCTCCGCCGCGCGGTCGCCGCCACGGAAGTCATGCGTGAGGACGCCGGTTTCCCGCAGGAACGCCTCCTCGCCACATCGGCTGGCGGAATGGCTCCTCCCTACGACGAAACCCAACCCGGTTCCTCGTCCAGAAACCGCACCGTCGTCCTCCGCCTGGTTCCCAAGGCCGGTTCCATTCCGATGCCCGGCCAGATGGCGCAATAAAGCGCCTCGCACCGGAGTCCGCAGAGCACATCCCAGGAGGGCCCTGCTTGTCAGGGCCTGTTAAGGTTCCGCTACAGAACCAGCCTCAGGCGGATTTCAGATCCGTCACCCCGGCCCTGCGGGACGCACCCGCGGCGGCCGCAATGATCGCCAGCATCACCGCGCCGAAAAGAATATCGGAGAAAACCGAATTGCGGAAAAACACCCAACTCGGCGGATAGCCGGGCAACCCCGTGGTCAGCGACATCCACAGCCCGCCAAGTCCGCGCGGATAGGCCGGGTTCAGCAGCCACGCCACGGCATTTGTGACCAGATAAAATCCGGCAGAGCCGCCCAGCAGCGCGCCGAAGTATTTCCAAAGTGTGAAATTTCCACCGGCCGAAATCCACCGGCCGAGCCAAACGATTCCAGCGACGCAAATCCAGGCGGCGGTTTGAGAAAATCCAAACGCCGGAAAACCCGCCGCAAACGAGAGCGCGAGATCCGAAACCACCAACGCCCCGATCGGAACAGCCCACGCCAGCGCCCCGGGCAGAAACAAACCTCCACAGAACGCCACCGCGGCCACCGGCGAGAAATTCGGAAGCTCCGGAAGCAGCACCGCCCGCGCCACACGGAACCCCGCCACCGCCACAATGCACGCCGCCGCGAGCAACACCGGCCGCCCCGCAATCGGGAATGAAATTTTGTCCATGCGCGACGAATAATCCCCCGCTGCCCGAATCCGCAAGCAGCGAAAACAGGAATAAATCTTGCCCGTGGCGGCTCGGACTGTAGTTTCTACCTCCCTCGCACGCGGCTGACGCAGCCGCAAACCGCCCCCATTTTCCTGCCGGGCCGCGGTTGCGACACACAACAAGGAACCATCAACCATATGTCAGCATTGCAAGAAATGATCGCAGGTGCGGTCAAAAACTACCGCGAAGGTAGCATCGTTAAAGGCCACATCCTCGAAGTCCGCCCCCGTGAATTCCTCGTGGACATCGGCTACAAGAGCGAGGGCGTCATCCCCGCCTCCGAGTTCGAGGATCCGGAATCCGTGGAATTGGGCGACGAGGTGGAAGTCCTCCTCGAGCGCCTCGAAAACGACGAGGGCATGGTCGTCCTCTCGAAGGAAAAGGCCGCCCAGCGCCAGAACTGGGAAAAAATCGTCGGGGTTTACAAGGGCGACGGAATCATCAAGGGCAAGGTCCGCAGCGCCGTGAAGGGCGGACTCACCGTCAATGTCGGCGTCGAGGCATTCCTGCCCGCCAGCCAGATCGACATCATCCCGCCGAAGGACCTCCAGCAGTTCGTCGGCAACACCTACGATTTCAAAATCGTCAAAATTAATGAGGACCGCAAAAATGTCGTCCTCAGCCGCCGCGAGATCATCGAGCAGGAGCGCTCGGAAAAACGCCAGGCGTTCCTCGCCGGCGTCACGATCGGCTCCCAGATCACCGGCACGGTCAAAAACATCACCGACTTCGGGGCGTTCATCGACCTCGACGGCATCGACGGCCTGCTCCATGTCACCGACATGTCCTGGGCCCGCCTCAACCATCCGGCCGAACTCATCAAGGTCGGCCAGCAACTCACCGTTCAGGTCCTGGACATCAACAAGGAGAAGGAGCGCGTTTCGCTCGGTCTCAAACAAATGCAGTCGAATCCCTGGGACAAGATCGAGGAGCGCTTCCCGGTCGGCCAGAAGGTCGGCGGCAAGGTCACGAACCTCATGCCCTACGGCGCCTTTGTGCAGCTGGAGGACGGCGTCGAGGGCCTCATCCATGTCTCCGAACTCTCCTGGGTCAAGCGCATCGCGCGTCCGTCGGATGTCCTCACGCTCGGCCAACAGGTCGAGGCGATCGTGCTCGGCGTCAACAAGGACGAGCAGAAAATCTCCCTCGGCGTGCGCCAGCTCGAGCCGAATCCTTGGGACGAAATCGAACTCCGCTACATGATCGGCAA
>JBMOIA010000056.1:0-7894 GCA_049317565.1 Terrimicrobiaceae bacterium
CGCGGTAGAAATCGCGGTAGGCGGGGTCGCCGGGGTAGCCCTCGCGGGCGCTCCAAACCTGCTTGCTCGACTCGCGGTCGCGCCCGAAGACGGCGGGTCCGGCGGGCGTGAAATACGGTGAGTAGATGGCGAAGCGCGGGCGGGGCTCGCCATACATGAGGCCGTGGGCATCGACGACGAACCACCGGATATTCGCCTCCTGCAGGATGGAGTCGATGCGCGGCACATAGCCGCACTCGGGGAGCCAGATGCCTTCGGGGTCGCGGCCGAAGCACGAACGGTATTCGTCGCAGCCGACAAGGATTTGCGCGCGCATCGCCTCGGGAACGACCTCCATGAGCGGCAGGAAGCCGTGCGTGGCGGCGCAAGTGATGATTTCGATGATGCCGTCCTTTTGGAGCTGGGCGAATGCGCCGACGATGTCGCGGTTGATTTCCTTGCGGTAGAAGCGGAGCGCCTCGCGGAATGTGGCGTGGTAGTGGCGGGCGACCTCGAGCATCGCGGCATCGCGTGCGGTTCGCTCGAGTTCCATCTCGGCGAGGGCAAGACCGCGCTCGAGGTAGCGTTCGGTGCGGGAGACGAGGAGCGGGTCGCGCAGCATCGCGCAAACGGTGGGCGTGAGCGTGAAGGTGATTTTGAGCGGCACCTTTTCGGCGACCATGCGCCGGAGCATTTTCAGCAGCGGGATGTAGCACTCTGTGACGGCTTCAAAGAGCCAGTCCTCCTCGAGGAATTCCTCGTGCTCGGGATGCCGGACCCAAGGCAGATGGGCATGGAGCAAAATCGCGAGCGAGCCTTGGTGCATACCGGAGGCGAAAGGGATAAGCCCGGGGGGCCGTTGCTACAAGCCCGCAGAAAATCCGCGCCGCCAGCCCGGCCATGAACGCAACCCTGCCAGGGCTCGTGCGCGGTGGCTGAGGGAGTTTTTCACGGCGGCATCGAGCTCGGCGAAGGTTTCGCAATACCCATCCGGAACAAACATGGAGTCGTAGCCGAAACCGCCCGATCCTTTTTCGGAATTCACAATCACGCCCTCGACCGCGCCATGAAAGACGGCGTGTTTTTCGCCGTTCCTTGCGAGGGCGATGGCGCAGCGGAAGCGGGCGGAACGGGCCTTGCCGCGGATACCGGACAATTTTTCGAGGAGGAGCGTGCGGTTCGAGGCATCGGTGGCGCCTGGTCCCGAGAAACGCGCGGAATAAACACCGGGCGCACCGCCGAGCGCGTCCACTTCGAGGCCCGAATCGTCTGCCGCGACCCATGCATCGCAGCATTTCGAAATGGCGAGCGCCTTGAGCAGGGCATTGTCCTCGAAGGTCGCGCCGGTTTCCTCGACCTCCGGGGCGTCGGGAATGGAGGAGAGATCCTCGACGGCGAATTCGGTGCCGAGGATTTCCCGGATCTCGGAAACCTTGTGGGCGTTGCGCGTGGCGATGACGAGCCGTTCAGCCATCTTGCGGGAGAAGCGGCGCGGAGGCGGTTGCGTTGCGCACGGCGGAAACATCCTTCGCGTCCACGCGGGGCGCGGCGGGATGCCAGGTTTCGAGGATGTAGTTGAGGACGGCGGCCACCTGCTCGTCGCCCAATTGGTCGCGCCATGCGGGCATGATGCCCTTGTAGGTTTCGCCATGGCGTTCGACAACCCCGCGGCGCCCCTGCAGGACGATGCGGATGAGTTCTTCGGAAGGACCGGCGAGGCGCGGGGAATTCTGGAACGGCGGGCAATTGCCGGGAACGCCGCCGCCGTCCTGCTGGTGGCAAACCGAACAGTTCATCGCGTAGATGTCGGCTCCGGATAGCGGGACGACTTCGAGGGAGGCTTCGGGGGCGGGCTTGCAGGCGGCGAGGAAAATCGCGGTGCCAACGGCGGCGAGGCGCTTCATGGGTTTTCCAGCACGCGTGAAATGTCGGCCGCGATGCGGGCGGTTTCAGAAAGTTGCCCGCGGCTGAAGAGGGCCCGCAGGCGACCTTGCGGGTCGATGAGATAAACATCCGTCGAATGGTCGATGAGGTCGCCGCCCGGCGCATCGCGAAAGAACCCGCCGTAGGAGCGGACGACCGAGGAAATGGCTTCGGGTGTTCCGGTGAGCCCGGTGAAATCGCCGTCGAAAAGCGGGAGGTATTCGGCGAGGCTTTGTGCGGTGTCGCGGTCGTCCACGCTGATGAAAAACACTTTCGTGAGCTTGCGCTGGTCTTCCGGCAGCTCGCGGCGCACGGCGGCCAGTTGCGAGAGCATCACGGGGCAGATGTTCGGGCAGCAGGTGAAGCCGAAGGCGACGAGGACGGCGTTGCCCCTCTGGTCGGCAAGGCGGAAGGGGTTTCCATTCTGGTCGGTGAGTTCGATGGGCGGGGCTTCGCGCAACGGGTGCGGGATTTTGCCGAACCACCCGGTGTCGGCGGCTGAAAGGAATTGGACCTGCAAAACCGCAAGAACCGCGGCGAGGTGTTTTGGCGAAATCATTCGCCGCGGAGTTGGCGGATTTCCGCGGCGGCGTCGGCGGCCTTGAAAACCGAGGTGCCCGCAACGAGGAGATTCGCGCCGCTTTTGATCGAGTCGGCGGCGGTTTGGAGATTGATGCCTCCGTCCACCTCGATGTGGAAATCAAACACGCCCTCCTCGCGCCAGCGCGCGGCGGCGGCAACCTTTTCGAGCATCTTGGAAAGGAACGGCTGGCCGCCGAATCCCGGGTTCACCGTCATGACAAGCAGGATGTCGAATTGCCCGAGGAACGGCTCCACGGCTTCGACCGGGGTGGGAGGGCTCACGGCGAGGCCGGCGAGGAGCCCCGCGCCGCGCACCGTGGCGAGCGTGCGGGAGACATCGTGGTCCGCCTCGACATGCGAAGTGATCGACGCGGCGAGCGGAAGGAACCGGGGCAGATAGTGGTCGGGACGCTCGATCATCAGGTGGACATCGAGCGGGAGTTTCGTGTGGCGCGAGGCGGCTTCGACAAAGGCGGGGCCGAACGAAATGTTGTCCACGAAGTGGCCGTCCATGACATCGCAGTGGATCCAATCCGCGCCGGCAGCGGTGACGCGCTCGACTTCCGAGCCGAGCCGACCGAAGTCACAGGCAAGAATGGAGGGGGCGACGATGGTTTTGCGCAGAGCCATGCGGGTGGGATAGCGTGGAGGCGTGGAATTTTCCAGCGACGAATACTTCATGCGCGAGGCGCTGCGGCAGGCGCGGCGGGCGCTTGCAGCAGACGAGGTTCCCGTGGGCGCCGTAGTGGTGCGGGAAGGCGAGATCATCGCCCGCGCGTGGAATCAGGTTGAAATGCTCAAGGACGCCACCGCGCACGCGGAGATGCTGGCGATCACGCAGGCCGAGGCGGCTGTGGGCGATTGGAGGCTGACCGATTGCGACCTTTATGTGACGAAGGAACCCTGCCCGATGTGCGCCGGGGCGGTCGTGCATGTGCGCTTGCGGCGGGTCATTTTCGGATGCCCCGATCCGCGCGGCGGCGGCGCCGGCGGGTTGGTAAACCTCCTGCAAATGCCCGAGCTCAACCACCGCTGCGTGGTGACGGCCGGGGTGCTTGCCGAGGAATGCGCGGGGATTTTGAAGGATTTTTTCCGTGCGAAGCGCGCGGAGTGATAGGGTGGATGCGATGAAAATTTTCGTATTCGCATTTTTGCTGGTGGCGGCTGCTCCGTGGGGATTCGCGGAGGTCGCCTTGTCCGACGCGCAGGCGCTGCAGATCGGGAAGAGGATTTGGAAAAACGAATGCGCCGGAACGGTCGCGGGGCTGACCTCGTGGAACAAGGGCGAGGAATTCCCGTCGCTCGGGATCGCCCATTTCATCTGGTATCCCGAGGGGCGGAGCGGACCATTCCAAGAGAGTTTTCCGGGTTTGGCGCAGTATTTGAAGGATGCCGGGAAGCCCGTTCCCGCCTGGATGCTCGGACCATGCCCTTGGAAAACGCGGGCGGAATTCATGGCGGACATCAACGGACCGCGCCTCACCGAAATGCGGGCGTTGCTGGCTTCGACGGTTGCGGAGCAGGCTCGTTTCGCGGCGCAGAGGATGGAGTCGGCTTTGCCGAAAATGTTGGCAGCCTCCCCGCAGCCGCAGCGTCTGCGCATCGAGAAAAATTTCCGCCGCGTCGCCGCCGAGCCGCTCGGGTTCTACGCACTCATGGACTATGTGAATTTCAAGGGCGAGGGAACGAACCCCTCCGAACGCTACAAAGGGCAGGGATGGGGATTGCTCCAGGTGCTCGAAACGATGCCTGGCAGGGGACCGGCGATGCAGGAATTCGCCAAAGCCGCCGACACCGTGCTGACACGCCGCGTGGAAAATTCCCCGCCGGCGCGCAACGAGGCGAAGTGGCTGCCGGGTTGGAGAAACCGCCTGCGGACCTATTTGCAATGAACAAGGACGAGATCGCTGTTGTTTTTGAAAACATCGCCCGGTTGTTGGAATTGAAGGGCGAGAACCCGTTCAAGATCCGCGCCTACACGCACGCCGCCCGCGCGTTGGAGACGCTCGCGGAACCGCTCGAGAAGCTCGTCGCGGAGGAACGGCTCACCGAGGTCGAAGGCATCGGCAAGGCGACCGGGGAAAAAATCGCACAGCTCGCGGCAACGGGGCGGCTCGAATATTACGACAACCTGCGCGAGGATTTTCCGCCCGACATTTTGACACTTTTCGAGGTGCAGGGATTGGGGGGCAAAAAGATCAAGGCACTGTGGGATTCGCTCAAAGTCCATTCGATCACGAGCCTCGAGCGTGCCTGTAAAAAGGGCGATGTCGCAGCGCTGCCGGGGTTCGGGGAAAAGACGGCGTCGAACATTCTCAAGGCGATCGAACACATGCGCAGCCATGCGGGGGAATTCCGCTACGGCGATGTGGCGGCGCTCGCGGAGCATTTGCTGGACGACCTGCGCGGGCACCCGGCCGTCAACCTCGCGCAAATCGCCGGAAGCTACCGGCGGAAAAAGGAAATCGTGCGCGACCTCGACTTCCTGGTTTCCACGAAGGACGCAGCTGCGGTCATGGAATTTTTCACCGCGCACCCGCTTGTTGAAACAGTGCTCGCGAGCGGGGCGACGAAATCCAGCGTCCGCCTGAAGAACGGCATCCAGTGCGACCTGCGGGTGGTCTCGGGCCCCGAATTCCCGTTCGCCCTGAACTATTTTACCGGCAGCAAGGAGCACAATGTCCGGATGCGCTCGCGGGCCCTGGCGCGTGGCTGGTCGCTGAACGAATACCGCTTCAGCGCGGCCGAGGGGCGGGAGTTGCGCGAACCACTGCCGGAGGTGCACGAGGAGGCCGACATCTACCGGGCCCTGGGACTCGATCCCGTAGAGCCGGAGCTGCGCGAGGATCGCGGCGAGATCGAGGCGGCTGAGAAACACAAGCTGCCGCGCCTCGTCGAATGGACCAACCTGCGCGGCACATTCCACAATCACACCACCGCCAGCGATGGACGCTCCACGCTGGAGGACATGGTCGCCGCCGCAAAGGAGCTGGGCCTCGAATACCTTGGCATCGCCGACCACTCGAAAGCCTCGTTCCAGGCGAACGGTCTGGACGAGAAGCGCCTTGCAGAGCAGGTGGCGCGCATCGCGGAACTCAACGCCGCCGATCCCGGGTTCCGGATTTTCACAGGCACGGAATGCGACATCCTCAAGGATGGGTCGCTGGATTTCCCCGATTCGGTTTTGGAAACGCTAGACTATGTCGTCGCGAGCATCCACTCGTCGTTCACCATGCCTGCGGCGGAGATGACCAAGCGCATCATCCGCGCGATGGAGAACCCGCTCGTCACGATGTTCGCGCATCCGACAGGCCGGCTGTTGCTCGGCCGTGAACCCTACCAGATCGACATCCCCGCGGTGCTGGACGCGGCGGCGGCGACCGGAACTTGGATTGAATTGAACGCCAACCCGCGCCGCCTCGACCTCGATTGGCGCTGGTGGCCGCTCGCCAAGGAAAAGGGCGTCAAATGCGCCATCAACCCCGACGCCCATTCCACAGCCGGGCTGCAGGATTTGGCGTTCGGCGTTGGGATTGCGCGCAAAGGCTGGCTGACGAAAAATGACATAGTGAACACGCTGCCTTTATCCAAGGTTGTGGATGCACTCTTCGCCAAACGCCGCGGCGCATAGCGGTGGATTTCCGCTTTATCACAGGCGCTGCGTGAATAGATTTCCCGCGTCGATGCAACAGGTGCTCAGGAGAGGTTTGGCGGTTTTTTTATTCGCTGCTGCGGCACACTGCGCCTTTTCGCAGCAACCGGTCGAGCCCGGCCTGCAGAGAGCCGTCCAGTGGAAGTGGAGCGTTGCGCCTTGGGACAACTATCGCTGGGGACTCGACCCACGCGAGGTCCCGGTGGCGGAAACACCGGATGGCCAATCGGCCGCTCCAGTCCCCGCACAGCCGAGCATCCACATCGTAAAAAAAGGTGACTACCTGGTTCGCGTTGCCAAGCGATACGGGCTGACAACCGCGCAATTGAAGGAGTTCAACGGACTCCAGAACGATTTTGTGAGATTAGGCCAGGAATTGCGCATCCCGAACTCCGCGGAGCGCCTGCTACTCAAAAGCACGCCGAAGCCCGCCCAGAAAAAAGATGAGCCCGGCGTCGAACCGTCAGAGGTGTTGCTCCTCCGGGTTTTCCTGGCGAACGAGGGATTCACGACAGGTCCGATCAAGGATTCCTCCGACGAGGTTTTCGGACGGATTCTGAGTCTTTATCAATCCTCCGCCGCCGCACCGCTGGAGCACGCTGCACTTGTTGAAAAAGCGCGGGCCGCCACACCACATCCGATCGCCATTTACACGCTGAAGCCCGGAGATTTTCGATTCATCGCCACTCCCCGCGCGGAAGCGGCTGTCCCGGGTCAACCGTCGCCAGCCAAAAGCACCTCCCAACCAGCGCCGCCCGCGCCACTTTCCTACAACGACATGCTGCTCGAGGGCTTCCTCGCCTACCGCTCGCCCTGGGAGTTCGTCGCCGAAAGATTCCAATGCGACGAGGCTTTCCTGCGCAAAATGAACCCCGGCCTCGGGCCCTACCCCCCCGCAGGCTCTGCGTTTCGCGTTCCCAATGTGATGCCGTTCGCAATCGAACTGGTGCCCTCGGCAAATCCCCAACCCGACGAGGAAAAATCGGAACCCGTGACTGCCGCAGTGAGTGGAATGTCGGTTCTGGAAATCCGCCGCGGCGAAAAATTGGTCGCCGCAATGCCGCTCTCCCGCTCGCGCTCCTCACTCAGGGCACGCGGCACGTGGAGGATTCTGAACGCCATACCCCGCCCTCGTTTGCAAACCGTGCAGGAGCCACGCGTCCAGCGGGTCGAACAACCCCTCCCCTTCTACAAAAATCCCAATCCGACCCCAACCCCCAAGCCCGCCACCCTCGCGCGGCCACAAACATTGCCTCCGGGGCCGAACAATCCCGCCGGGGTTTTATGGATCAATCTCGCCCGCGAGGGGGAAAACGAACCGCTTCCCTTCGGCCTCCACGGTTGCGCCTTTCCTTCCACCATGTTCACACATGAGGGCATCGGCGGCTTCCGTCTGGCAAACTGGGACATCGTCCGCGCCGCCAGCCTCCTTCCCGAGGGAACACCCCTCGAGTGGAAGCCTTGAAGCGACGAACGGGTTGAACTGTTCAACAACTCCACGGTTTTCAATCCGTTAACCCGTGGTAGTTTCCCCTACCCCTCAAACATCCTCACAAAAAAATTCCCCACATGCACCCCAAACCCCTCCTCCTGCTGGCTGTCGTTCTGTTCTTTGCTCAACACGCCAATTCCCTCCCGACCGACACGAATCTCTCCCTCGACCCCACCTACGGCCTCTTCCCCCGCCCGCAGGGCCACGCCTACTTCCCCTCCCCGCAGGATTGGCGCGACATCAACATCTACCAACTCTTCACCGAC
>JBMOIA010000057.1:0-7881 GCA_049317565.1 Terrimicrobiaceae bacterium
AATCCACATCTCGCGCCACACGCGCGACCTTCTCGGCCCGGACTTTGTTTGCGAGCCGCGCGGCTCCATTGATTGCAAGGGCATCGGCCCTGTGGAGGCCTTCTTCCTGAAGGAGCACTCCGGCGCCGGTTCGCGCTTTGTGGAAACAAATGGCTTCCTCTCCGCGCTCGAAGGAATTTAACTCCAAATCCCATGTTCAAAAACCCTCTCAGTTCCCTCGGCGGGCGCATTCTTCTGATCGTCTTCGCCGGAATCGTCCTCACCGCCGCGGCCTGCCTGTTCGTCATCTATCACCGGACCTCGTTGATCGTCTCGAAGGATATCGAGAAAGAGATGCGCACCATCCTCGTTCAAGCCGAGAGCACGACGGATTCGATCGGTGCACTCGCCCAGTCCGGTGCCTTCGACTACGCGAAGCTCGCGCAGGAGGTGGAGACGAAGGGCAAGGAAAACTACCGTGAGACTCTCTTCTACCGCACCGTGCCGGTCGTCGCCTCCTGGGACGCGATCCGCAAGGCCATCGAAGGCACACCGATCCAATTCCGCATCGTGCGCGACGCCCCGCGCAACAAAGAAAACACTCCCAAAACCGAGCTCGAGCGCCGCCTCCTCAACGCCGTGGAGAAGGAGGGCAAGTCGGAGGTTTTCGTCGAGGACCGCGAAACCGGCCTCATCGCCTACGCCCGCCCGGTCATCATGTCCGAGAGCTGCATGACCTGCCACGGCAACCCTGCCAACAGCCGCACCGGCGACGGCAAGGACCTCCTCGGCTTCCAAATGGAGGGCTGGAAAGCGGGCGAGCGCCGCGGGGCCTACGTCCTCACCACGCCGATCAGTGAAATCGACCACCCCGTCCGCGAAGGCATGCTGGCCGCGCTGGGATGGACGCTTCCGTCCGCCATGGTGATTCTTGCTTTTTCGATCGGCATCGTCATCCGCATCAACAAACGCCTCCTCCAAACCACGGACCACCTGGAAAACGGCTCGCAGCAACTCGCGGCGGCATCCGGCCAGGTTTCCTCCGCCAGCCAGCGTCTCGCCGATGGAGCCAGCGAGCAGGCGGCCTCGCTCGAGGAGACCAGTTCCTCGCTTGAGGAAATCGCCACCGTCACCCGCCGCAATGCCGAGAGTGCCCAGCAGGCGAAGGAATCCTCGCACCTCGCGCGTGTCGCCGCCGAGAGCGGGCTCTCCGACATGCAGAACATGATCTCCGCGATGGGCGAGATCCAGAAATCCGGCGACAAAATCGCCAAGATCATCCGCACGATCGACGAGATCGCCTTCCAAACGAACATTCTGGCATTGAACGCCGCCGTCGAGGCCGCCCGCGCCGGCGAGGCGGGGCGCGGGTTCGCGGTGGTCGCTGACGAGGTGCGCAACCTCGCCCGCCGCAGCGCCGAAGCCGCCAAGGAAACCACCGAGATCATCGAGGAATCGATCGTGAAGAGCCGCGCCGGCAGCGAGATCAGCCAGCAGGTCGCCGAGGGACTCTCCTCGATCGTCACGAAGGCCCGCGAAGTGGACGACCTCGTCGCCCAGATTTCGCTCGCCTCGCAGGAACAGAGCCAGGGCGTTGGCCTCATCAACACCTCCGTGAGCCAGCTCGACAATGTCACGCAGGGCAATGCCGCCGCCGCCGAGGAAAGCGCGAGCGCGGCCGAGGAACTCCGCTCGCAGGCGGCCCTCCTCCACGAAATGGTCGCGCAAATGCGGGCCATGGTCACCGGCGAAACCTCCAAGGCGGTCCAAGCCACCGCGCTTTCGCACGAAGCATTCTTCTTCGAAGCGCAACCCGCCAAGGGCGCCAAGGAATCCAAGAAGCCCGCATCACTCGGTGCCGCGAGCCGGCTCCCGCTCTCGCCTCCGAAGGGCCACAACCGCCCGCCCACCGACGACGATTTCATCGACGAGCCCTGACCCGGTTCCGAATCCGGAATGTCACAGGAGAAACTCGAGAAGATCGATGTGTGGCTCGGTCAGGCGACGCGGGAGATCCTTCTCTCCGAGCCGGGCACCGATCGCAGCCAATTCCCGCTGCGCGACATCCTCTCGAGCATTGCCGAAAAATCCAAGGGTCTCGAGGGGCTGGAGGAATTCCACAAGTGCGCGGAGCATGCCACCGCGCTAATCGAGGACATCCTTTTCTCCGGTCAACCCTACACCGCGGAGCAACTCGACGCCCTCGGCGCCTTGGCGGGTCAACTTGCCGACTTGCGCTCGGGGAGTTCCTCCAAGTTTGTTCCGCCGGGTGAGGCGCCGCCGCCCGCATCCTCTGCTGCCAGCGCCGCTGAAGCCACCACCACGGCGGCGTCCGAATCCGACGAGCACACTTCCATCGATGCCGCAGCCGATGGCGACATCCTGCATGAATTCTCGAACGAGGCGCGCGAGCACCTCGACAACATCGAGCAGGGCGTCCTCGTCCTCGAGGACCAGCCCGGCGATGCCGCCACGCTCAGCTCGATCTTCCGCGCCTTCCACACATTCAAGGGAGCGTCCGGCTTTTTGCGCCTCGCGCCGGTCAACCGCCTTTCACACGAACTCGAGAACCTGCTCGACCTCGCACGCTCCGGAAAGTTGGTGCTCACCCCGCCGGTGATCGACCTGATCCTCGAGGGGCGCGATGTGTTGAAAAATTTCACCGACGAGTTGCAGCTCCAGCTCACCGGGGAGAAGCCGGCCGAGCCGATCCATGTTCCGGTCAACGGCCTCGTCGCCCGCGTGCGGACCGTGATTGAAAACCCCTCGGCGCCGCCTGTGGAAAGCGTTTCCGCACCGGAGGCCGCGGCGTCCTCGAACGATTCCGCACCCCGCGCCGCCGCACGGCCCGAACCTGCCAAGAATCTTTCCACCGTGATGAAGGTGGACACACGGAAGTTCGACAGTCTGGTGGAATTGGTGGGCGAACTCGTGATCGCGCAGTCGCTGGTTTCGCAGCACCCCGACCTGGCCAACCTCCGCAGCCGTCAATTGACGCGAAACCTTTCGCAGCTCAGCCAGATCGCGCTCGAGCTCCAGAAGATCGCCATGTCGCTGCGCATGGTGGCGATCAAGGGGACCTTCCAAAAAATGATCCGGCTCGTGCGCGATCTCAATGCCGGCACGGGCAAGGATGTGGACCTCGTGATCAGCGGCGAGGACACCGAGATGGACCGCACGATGGTGGAGGAACTCGCCGACCCGCTCATGCACATGATCCGCAACTCGGTGGACCATGGCATCGAGTCCCCCGAAAAACGCGCCGCGGCCGGCAAGTCGGCGAAGGGGACGGTCCGCCTCTCCGCTTTCCATCAGGGCGGGAGCATTGTGGTCGAAATCGCCGATGACGGCGCGGGGCTCAACACGAAGCGCATCCTCGACAAGGCCGTCGAGCGCGGCGTGGTGGCCCCCGGGGCCGCCCTCTCCGACAGCGAGATTCACGACCTGATTTTCGCCCCGGGTTTTTCCACTGCTGAAACGATCACCGGCATTTCCGGCCGAGGGGTCGGCATGGATGTGGTGAAGCAGAACATTTCAAAAATGCGCGGGAAGATAGAAATCGACTCCACTCCCGGGAGCGGCACGACCTTCCGCATTTTCCTTCCGCTCACGCTGGCGATCATCGATGGATTGATCGCGCGGGTCGGCGAGGAGCGCTACATCTTCCCGACGCTCTCGGTCTGCGAATCGTTCCGGCCCACGCCCGACATGATCACACGCGTGCAGGGCAAGGGCGAGGTGGTGAAAGTGCGCGACCGCCTGCGGCCGATCCTCAGACTCTACAGCCATTTCAATGTGGAGCCTCGCACGAAGGATCCGTGCGAGGGGCTGCTCATTGTCGTGGAATCCGCCAACCAGCAGCGCTGCGTGATGGTGGATGAGTTGATCGGCAAACAGGAGGTCGTCATCAAGAGTCTCGACGAGCGCTTCAAATCGAACAGATGCCTCGCCGGCGCCGCGATTCTGGGCGATGGCCGCGTGGGCTTGATCCTCGACCCGAGGGAACTCGTTCAGATCGGCGCGCCGTTGGGCGCCTTGGCGGCCTGACCCGGCCCGCCCCCGCAGGCCCGCACGATGTGGGCCGCCATGTCGCAGAGGGGTAGGATTTTTTCCGCCGCTCCAATGTCCGCCGCGGCGCGGGGCATCCCGTAAACCACGCTGGTTTTTTCGTCCTGTGCGAAGGTCTTCGCGCCGGACTGCCGGAGCTTGAGGAGGCCGCTGGCGCCGTCGCGCCCCATGCCGGTGAGCAAGCCCGCCACAGCCCCTGGGCCGGCGACGGCTGCGGCCGATTCGAACATCAGGTCGATCGATGGCCGGTGGTGCATGATTTTTTGGCCGTCCCGAACCTGGAGAAACAGGCGGCCTGAACTTTTCCTCGCGAGGACCATGTGCCTGTCGCCCGGGGCGACGAACGCGGCTCCGGGTTCGAGCGCATCGCCGTCCTGCGCCTCCTTGACATGGATTGCTGAGACGGAATTGAGGCGCTCGGCGAAGGCATGGCTGAAGTTCTGCGGGATGTGCTGCACGATGCAGATCGGCGGGAGACCGGCAGGGAGCCGCATGAGGATTTCACGCAGGGCTTCGGTGCCGCCGGTGGAGGCGCCGAGAAGAATAAGGCTCTTGCCGGTTTCGTGCGGAGTCTCCGGGCGGGCGGCGGGCCTCGGGCAGGGCGGGCGGAATTTGGCGCGGGCGGCGGCTTTCAACTTTTCCGTGAACCCGGCCGCCTGCTCCTCCGCGATGCCCCCGGTAGGCGGGCGGACGAACACATCCACCGCGCCGAGTTCCAGCGCATCGAGGGCGAGTTTGGACCCCTGGGGCGTGAGCGAACTAAGGGCCACCACGGGCATCGGCGATTGCTCCATGAGAATCCGCAGGAACAGCATCGCATCCATGCGTTCCATCTCGAGATCGAGAACGACGACATCCGGGCGCTCGCTGATGATCGCTTGGCGGGCCGCAAACGGATCGGCCGGCGTGGAGAGGGCCTCGATGCCGGAGACCGAGCCGAGCATTCCGGCGGCGGAGCGCGGCGAGGAGGGGGAATCCTCGATGAAAAGAGTTCTGACGGGTGGGATCTCGCCGTTCACAGCCGGGGCTTCCTGTAAACCGCGGGCCGCACATGCTCGAGCCGGTGCTCGAGGCCGGAGAGGCTCTCCGAGTGACCGACTTTCAGATATCCGCCCGGCACAAGGAAACGCGCCATCTTTTCGATGAGCTGCTCCTGCGAGGGTTTGTCGAAATAGATCATGACATTCCGGCAGAAGATCACATGGAACTTCTTCTCGAAGGGGTATGCATCCTGGAAGAGGTTCATTTGGTGCCAGGCGATGCGGTTGCGGACCTCCGCCTTCACGCGGTGGCGTCCGACCTGCGGTCCGACACCTTTTTGGAAGAACCTGCGGCGCAGTTCGGGCGAGACCTCGCCGAGCCTCACCTCGGAATAAATTCCGGTCCGCGCGGCCTCGAGTGCCGGGCGGCTGATATCCGAGCAATCCATCTCCCAGCGGAAGCTCTGGGTTTTGTCGGCATGTTCCGCCAGCAGCAACGCGATCGAGTAGGGCTCCTCGCCGGTGGATGCGGCGGCGCTCCAGCAGCGGAAACAGCCGTCGCGCCGGAAGGCCCGGTCGCGTGCGAATTCGGGAAGCACGGTTTGCTGCAGGAAATCGAAGTGCTGCCTCTCGCGGAAAAAAAAGGTGTGGTTTGTCGAGATGGCATCGACCAGTTGCGCCACTTCCTCGCCGCCGCCGGACCGTGTCAGCAGCCCGCAATATTCCGTGTAGCTGTCACAGCCCAGTGTGCGCAGCCGCTTGCCGAGACGCGAGGAGACGAGTTCCCGCTTGCCGTCGCCAAGGTGGATCCGGCTGTGCTTGTAAACGATCTGGGCGATCAACTCGTAGTCGGAATCCGTCAGGACGGGCTGGGTTTGCATGGCGCGGGGGAGGGGTTTCCCGCGGAGCATCCTATCCTTCCCTCGTCGGCAATCAAGCCGTGGGGCGGCGGCGCGCTGATGCGCAGGCGGGAAAATTCTCTCGAAATCGTGTGGCCGGCGCCTACGCTTCCCGTATGGCAATTTCCTTGGAAACCGCCGCGCCCCCGGCCGCGGGCCAAAAACAATCCGCCGGAAAATACCTCACATTCACGCTCACTTCGGAGTCCTATGGAGTGCCCGTTCTGAAGGTCCGCGAGATCATCACCATGCTGCCCATCACCGCCGTGCCGCAGATGCCGCCGCATGTGAAGGGCGTCATCAACCTCCGCGGGAAAGTCATTCCCGTTATCGATCTCCGCACGAAGCTCGGGCTGCCCGCCCCGCCGACCACTGAAAGCAATTGCATCGTCGTGGTTCAACTCCCCGCGCGCGGTGGCGAGTTGCGGAACATCGGGCTCATCGTGGACGCCGTGGAGGAGGTCGCCAATGTGTCGGCCGAGGACATCGAGCCGCCGCCGGATTTCGGCGGGTCCGTCAGCGTCGAATACCTCCTCGGCATGGCGAAGGTGAAAGGCGCCGTCAAGAGCCTGCTCGATATCGAGAAGGTCATCTCCGACGATGTGCAAAAAATCCCTGCGGATGCCGCCAACTGATATGGCGGGCACAGTGAACTCTTCCCAAGCCACAATCGTCCTCGAGGGGATCAACGCCGTCGTCCCGGAGGTGCTGCAAACCATGACCGGGCTGCCCTCCCGCCAGGGCAAAGGCTCCCTCGCCGTCCCGCTCCCGCTGGCACTCCAGGGCGTCTCGGGTTCGATCGGTCTCTCGGGGCGCACCAACGGCATTGTTTACACGGCGTTCGGAAAAAACCTCGCCGCCTCGCTTGCGGCCAAAATCCTCGGTTCCGTGTCGTCCGAGCAGGACCTCTCGGATGTCGTTGCCGAACTCACGAACATGATCTCGGGCAATCTGAAATCCCGCTTCAGCGATGCGGGTTTCAATTGCACGCTCACCATCCCGTCGGTCGTCACCGGCGACAATATCTCGATCAATCCCAAGAACAGCTCCATGAATGTGGGAAACGCGTTCCTTGTTGAGGGTTCCCCCGAACCGCTTTGCGTTTACTTTTTCGGCTTTTTCGACAAATAACCACTCCCATGCCCATACCCAAGATTCTCAGCGTGGACGACAGCCGCATGGTCCACATCCTTGTCAACAAGGCGTTCGCGCCCTACGAGGCCGATGTCGTCCTCGCCTCGAACGGCGTCGAGGCCCTCGAGGCCGCCTCCCGCGAAACCCCGGATGTCATCCTGCTCGATGTCACCATGCCCGTGATGGACGGCGTGGAGTGCCTCTCGCGCTTGAAGGCGGATCCCATGCTCAAAGACATCCCGGTCATCATGCTCACCGCCGAGGCCGGAAAGGAAAATGTCCTCAAGATCGCGAAGATGGGCGTGCGCGATTACATCGTGAAGCCGTTCACCGAGTCCGGCGTGATCGAGCGGGTCTCGCGCATCGTGGATCTCAAGCCCCGTGCCGGTGGAGCGGCGCCCGCCGCCGCGCCAGCGGCAGCGCCAACGCCGGCGCCTGTTGCCGCACCCGTCCCGAAAAAAAATCTCAAAGTCACGGATCCCATCGGCATCCTCGTCGTGGACGAGCACCCGGCCATCGTCGAGTCCGTGGTCCAAGCCGTCTCGCCGCGCGGATGGAAGGTCACAGGCTCGGAGAGCCTCGAGGATGCCGCCGCGAAAATCGCCGGCGGCATCTCGGCGAAATCCACGCCCGACATCGTCCTTGTGAGCCTCGCGTTTCCGAACAAGGGAGCCATCAAATTCCTCCAGTCCACCCGCTCGAAACCTGAGATGAAGAATGTCCCGATGGTGGCCATGGCGATCAAGACCGCCACCTTCGAGCAAACCGAGGCGCGCGATGCGGGCTTCGAGGGCGTGCTCACCAAACCGCTCGAGGTCGGT
>JBMOIA010000058.1:0-7845 GCA_049317565.1 Terrimicrobiaceae bacterium
TGGAAAATCCAGCTCTTGCACTCCAGCGCGATGCCCGAGCCCATGCAGCAGCCGCCGTCCACGGTGGTCCAATAAAAAACGGCGCGCCCGAGGAATCCGCCCCTGCTTACATCGCAGGCGATGGCGATGCCGACGGATAAAAATGCGGACCGCTACTTCGGCGCCTCCTTTGCCTTGCTGACAAAGCACGGCAAGGAAGGCGCGATCGGTCCGCTATTCCAGAAGGCGCTGGGGGCCGGGGTTGTTCATGTGGATTCGTTCGACACGGACACCCTCGGCACCTTCACGCGTGATGTGCCACGCGCCGGCAGCCAACTGGATGCCGCCCGGCGGAAAGCGGAACTCGCCATCGAAATGACCGGGCTGGAATTCGGCCTCGGCAGCGAGGGTTCCTTCGTTCCCGGGCCGTTCGGCCTCGCGCCACTGGACCTCGAAGTCATCGTGCTCGTGGACCGGCGGCTCGGTCTCGAAATCACCGGCGTGGCCACCGCACACGGGCATCAAGCGTCCGGCACCTTCGATTCCGAGGAGCGGCTCGAGGAATTCGCCCGCCAGATGCTCTTCCCCTCGCACGGCTTGATTTTGCGGCCGAACGGCCCCGACGATCCCCGCCTTTTCAAGGACAGCTCCGATTTCGACAGCTTGGCTGCGGCGTTTCGCGTCTGCGTCGGCTTGTCGGTGGGCGGTTCGGTTTTCGCCGAGAGCGACCTCCGCGCCCATCGCAACCCGACCCGCATGAAAACCATCGGCGAAGCCTGCGCCGACCTGCTGCGCCGCATGCAAACGGCGTGCCCTGGTTGCGGAAAGCCCGGCTTCGGCCTCGCGAAAAAAGTCCCCGGCCTGCCTTGTTCCTGGTGTGGCGCGCCGACGAACGACTTCCTTGGCGAGGAATTCAAATGCCCTCACTGCGCCCACTCCGAAACGCGCCCCATCCCCGGCTGCACGAAAGCCGATCCTGCTCACTGCCCACTCTGCAATCCTTAGATTCGCCCGGTTTGCTAAATTCGAAATTTTACGATCGTCCGCTCGAATGCTATTCGGTTCGGTGATGTTCCACTCCGCGTTGCGGTCATTCCTCGTGGCGGCTGTTGTGGTTTTTGTTTTCCAGACATGGACTGCGCGTGCCGCCGGATTTTCCGAATTGGAACACCGGGCGCATTGGCTGGATTCGCTGGGCCTGCCCTACAACGCGATGTGGACTCCACCCGGCGAGACGAGCGCTTGGAAGATGGATTGCTCGAATACCGCCCGTTGGCTGCATCGGGAGGCACACGGCACTGTTCTGCCTCGCACCAGTTCGGATCAGTATGTGTTTTTCCGCGAGCGGGGACGATTCCGCCGGGCGGGCACGAACCCCCACCGGCTCATGCGCGAACTGCGTCGCGGGGATTTTCTTTTTTGGGAAAACACCTACCGGCCTCAACGGAAGCCGCCCATCACGCATGTGATGGTCTATCTCGGACGCGACCAGCAGGGGCGCATGTGGATGGCGGGATCGCAGGGCAGGAGCGGTGTGGGCATCCACGAGTTCAAGCCCCGCATGCCGATGGGTGGCTACAATTGGTTTCTGTGGTTCCGGCGCGAGGGCCGTTTCATCGGCTACGCGCGTCCATGAGAACTTGCGGGCAGGGAATTTTTTATTCGAGACGGACGCGGGGATCGACGACGGCGTAGAGGAGGTCGGAGACGAGGTTGCCGGCGAGGACGAGGGCGGCGACGATGAAGTTCAGGGCGACGAGCATCGGGTAGTCGCGCTCGAGGACGGCTTCGTAGCCGAGGCGGCCCATGCCGGGGTAGGCGAAGATGGTTTCCACAATCACCGAGCCGCCGATGAGCGCGGGCAGGAGACCGCCGATGCCGGTGATGAGCGGCCGAATGGAATTTCGCAGGGCGTGTTTGTAGAAAATGGCGTCCTCGTCGAGGCCCTTGGCGCGGCCGGTGCGGATGTAGCCTTCGCGGAGGGTCTCGAGCATGCTGGCGCGGATGTAGCGGGATTGGACCGCGATGCCGCCGAGGGCGAGAATGGTGGCTGGCAGGGCGATGTGCCACACGCGGTCGAGCAGGCGCGAGGCTTCATCGGGGAATGCTATGCCGAACGATTGGGTGCCGAGCACGGGGATGCCGACGGTTTTGACGAGCCAGATGACGGCGAGGTTGGCGATCCAGAATGTGGGCACGGCGATGAAGACGAACGCGCCGAACGAGGCGATGGTGTCGGGTGCCCGGCCGGCGTGGCGGGCGCAATGGACGCCGATGAGCAGGCCGAAGGTGAGCGAGAGGGCGATGGCGGCGATATTGAGGATGACCGTGGCGGGGAGGCGCTCGGCGACGCGCTCCAGCACAGGGCGGCCGTCCTTGATGCTCTTCAGTTGCCCGGTGAAGAGGTCTCGCATGTTTAGCCAGTATTGTTCGGGGAGCGGGCGGTCGAGGTGGAATTTTTTGCGGAACATTTCCTTCACCTGCGGGGTGATTTTCGGGTTGAGCTCGCCCCAGGGATACGGGCTGCCCGGCGCGAGCGTGACCATGAAGAACGAGACGAGGCTGATGCAAAAAAGCAGGAGCACGCCGATCAACAAGCGCCTGACGATGAAATTCAGCACGCGGGAAGCATGGCGCGGCGGGCGAGGGGGGACAAGCTCAGCGGCGGCAGGTTTTGAGGGCCGCGAGGGCGATGGCGGCGAGGCCCGCATTGCGGAGGATGCCCGGCCAACCGGAGGAGGGTTCGCCGTTTTTTCCGAAGCAACCGCAGGAAATCGTCTCGCCACGCAGGACGGTCACGCCGAGGGCGGCGGCGAAAACCACGAGCAGGAAAATGACGATCCACAGTGCGCCCGGCCGGGCGGCGGGAACAAGTGCCAGCGCGGCGGCGCAGCAGATTTCCAGCCACGGGAGGTAGATGGCGACAGGGTTGGCGAGGAAAGAGGGGAGGACGCCGTATTGGTGGACCGAGAGCGCGAAGGCGGCGGGGTCGAGGATTTTCGGAATGGCAGCTGCTGCGAAAACTCCCGCGAGCACGAGGCACAGAACCCACTCGAGAATGACGACGATGTCGAGATGGCGGGGAATCATTTTTGGATGGGGAATCCGGCGCGGGTCCAGGCGTCGATGCCGCCGGGGAAGAGAACGACTTTTTCACTGCCCTGCGCGCGGAGGAAGGCGCCGAGCATGAGGGCATCGTCGCAACGGCGGCTGGAGCAATAGACGAGCACCGGTTGTTCGGGGCCGAGCATGGCGGCGAGTTCGTCGAAGGTTTCGATGTGTGTGGCGAAGGGGAATGAGATCGCGCCGGGGATGTGGCCTTGGGCGAATTCCTCCATCGAGCGGGCGTCGAGGATGAGGAACTCGCCTCCATCCACGATCTCGCGGGCGTGGGCGGTGGTGGCGGTATCGAGCCCCTTGGTGGCGGCGAGGGTTTCGAGGCGCAGGCCGTGATCCTCGATCCATGGGATGCGGAAGGGACCGAAAAATTGGGCGGCGGTGCCGAGGACGAGGGCGGAGACGGCAATGGCGGCGATGGATTGCAGAACGGGGCGGCCGCCGCGTGCGGGGCGGGCGGTGCTATGGATGGGAATCGCCGGGATGTGCCGTGACATGGATGGGAATTTCGAGGGTTCGGGGCTGTGGACCGGAGAGGCGGACGGAGATGTTTTTACCGTGGAGGGCGGGGGATGGAAGGATGTTCGACACCGTGAGGCGGCGGGCGGAGGGGCCGGCGGGCGTGGAGGTCCACGACATCGAAGGTTCCGGCAATTCCACCGAATCGATTTCGAATGGCTGGCTGTCGGCGGATTTCACAATGAAGGTTCGCGTGGCGGGCGAGGAGCCGGTGAGGCGACACACGGAGGGCACGACTGCGAATTCCTCGGGGATGGAGATGAGCACATCGATGGCGCACTCGGGATTTTCCCGGTCGCCGGTTTTGACGAGGATCGAGTCGGCATGCGCCCCCGGCGGCATGTCGCCTTGGAGCCGCGCGGAGAGAACGAATCCGCCGGCATCGGTGGGTGAGGTGGAAATGTCGAGCCGACCGGATTGCGAGCGGGGTTCCGAGGGTGTGAGTTTTTTTCTGGCGGGCGAGGTGATGGTGACTTCGCCTTCAAGCGGACCACCAGGGGACTCGCGGCGGAGGACCAGAACCGGTGGGTTAATTTCGAGGCGCGTGGAAACCGTGGCACGCAGGATCAACTGCACGCGGGGATTGGCGGGGTCGTTCGTTTCGAGGTCGATGGTTTTTTCCTGGAGTCCGCGTCTGCCTGCAAGCGAGAGCGAGACCGGCAGCATCGCGAGCCCGCCCGGCGGGATGGGGGTTTTTGTGTCCCACCGGAATGCGGTGCAACCGCAGGCGGCGCGGATTTTTTTGAGGAGGAGAGGGGAGCCACCAGTGTTGCGGATGGTGAAAGCGTGATTCTGGATTTGCGAAGGATCGACTTCGCCGAAGTCGTGAACGAGGGGGTCGCAGTCGAAGCGCGGCGGCGTGGCAGCCAATGCAGTGGCGGCGAAAAACAGCAACGCGGCGAGGGCGGCTGCGGTGCCTTGGAAAATCATTCGCCGCGGGTGGCGACGGAGACGGTTTGGCCGATGCGGAGAGGGATCGGCGGTGTGGAAGTCGCCCGGACCCTCACGGGGAAGCGGTTCGGCAAGCGCACCCAATCCACCGTCTGACTCACGCTCGGCAGGAGGTTCTCGCCGGTGGTGGAGCCATCAGGGTCCTGGATGCCCCAGGCGACGCTTTCGACCACGCCTTCGAACGGCTCGTTCTCACGGCCGATGAAGGTGATCGAAACGGGACCACCCTCGCGAACATGGTGTAGCTGGGTTTCCTTGAAATACGCGGCAACCCAGAAGGAGGTCGAATCCACGAGCGCGAGGAGCTGCTCGCCGGCGTAAACATAGGTGCCCGGCGAGGTGTTCATGTTCGTGATGTATCCATCCACGGGCGCGAAGATTTTCGTGTAGGTGAGGTTGAGCTGGGCGAAGTCGAGGTCGGCCTTTGCGGCGGCGCGGTTCGCCTGGGCGGCGGCAAAGGAATCCTGGGCGTTCTGGAGATCGCGGAGGTCGTTGACCTTGGTTTTGTAAAGTTCGGTCTGGCGGTCGAGTTCCTGTTTGGTTTGGACGACATCGGCCTCGGTTTGCTGGAGCTTCGCGAGGGCATTGTTGACATTCGCGATGTAGGTCGAGGGGTCGATTTCGAAAAGGAGGTCGCCTTTTTTGACGGTTTGGTTGTCGCGGATGGGGATGTTGATGATCGGACCGGCCACGCGGCAGGCGATGCCGACGACATTCGCGCGCACCTGTCCGTCGCGGGTCCAGGGCTTCGTGGTGTAGCGTTGATACATCCCGAGGGCGGCGACGGCCGCGAGGAGGATGACGACGCCCGTGAGGACATAGGCGGTGCCGGAGGGTTTCATGGCGCCAGAACGAGACCGAAGACCGAGCCGAGGAGGACGGAGAGGGCGATGAAAAAGAGCGGGAGGTTCCAGAGAAAGCGGGTGAGGCCGAAATGCTCGAGCACGGCGGTCGCCAGCCATGCGGCGAGGAATCCCAGGGCGCTCACGACCATGCCCCAGGGGAGCAGGAATTCTCCCAGCGAGATTTCAGCGGTTTGCAAAAAGTCGGGCACCGGCTGTTTTTGTTTCACGCCTTTGCCATGGACGCAAGCCCGAGCCGCTCCTAGCGTGCCCGCATGGAAGCAACCCTGCGGCGCACCGGTTTTTCGCGACTGGCGGAGGGAGTGGATCGCGAGGGTTTGGCCCAGGGTTTGCAAATGGCGGTTTCCGCCATCGCCGCCTTGTTTTTTGCGCTCCTCCTGCGGCTCGAGTATCCGGCGTGGGCGGTCTTCACGGTGCTGATGCTTTCGATGGCGCGGTTCGTTGGGGCCGTGCAGGAAAAGGCGGCCTTCCGGCTCATCGGGACCATTTCCGGAGGCATCCTCGGGTATCTCGCGACATCCTCGCTGCAGCAGGCGCCATTACTCTACCTGCCGCTCACTTTCGTGGTGGTGGCGTTCTCCGTCGCTATGTTCGGCCAATCCCGCGCGCCGTATGCGTTTTTCCTCGTGGGCATGACCTATGTGGTCGTGGCCTCGGACAGCATCGGGGATCCTGCGAACGCCTGGAAATACGCGTTGATGCGGGTCGAAGAGGTTGGGCTCGGCGTGGTGGTGAGCATGGTTGTGCAGGTGCTCCTCTGCCCGCGGTTCGCGAACAATGCTTTCGCCGAGCTGATTCGCAGCACGCTGGATGAGTTGGCCGGGGCAGTGACACTCGGCGTCCGGCATTTCTCCGAGGAAAAGACGGACCTCGCCGGGATTTTGCGGAACTTTCCTGGAAAATCCACGCAGATGCGCGTGCTCCTGCGGTTCGGCGCCATGGAGAGCAAATCCTTCCGGCAATCCATCGGCCTGCATGCGCAAAAGGTGGACCTCATTTCCAAGGCGGCGGCGCTCATCCGTTCCTTCGCCCGCCACGAGCCGGTGCCGGAGCCGATCAGGAGCCGGTGCCGGGATTCCGTCGAGGAAATCGGTAGCCTGCTCCGCGAGGGGTTTCTATCCCTCGAGGACGGCAAGCGTCTGCCTGTAGAATGGCACACGCGCCTCGCTGGAAGCTGGGCCACGCTCGATGCGTTGGTTGTCGAATTCCGCTCGAGCCCCGAAGTCCAAAAACTCGCCGCCACCGACTCCGGCGTGATGTCGGCCCATCTGCTCCTGTTGCGGGAATTGTGCGACCTCGTCAAAGAGTTCGACGCGCTCGACAACGATCCCGCTAAAGCCTGCCCGCTTTCCGAACGCCTCGCCCTCGCGCCCGCCTGGCCCTCTGTGCCATGGATCCAGCGCGGCATTCGGGCCGGCGTCGCCGTGGTCGCCGGATTGATTTTAGAAAACTGGCTCAACCCTCCGGGCGGCGGGATGATGATGCTCTGCATTTTCACATTCACCGCGCTGAATGCCGTCAGCCCCGACGAATCGGGCGACCGACCGGCGGTCCGGCAGTTGATTGTAATGTCGTCTGTAATGGCCCTCGCCTCAGTGGCCATGCTGGTCTCCACACCCCTGCTCGCGAGCTACGCCGTGCAAAACACCGTCATGGTCACCTGGGCATTTTTGTTCGGGTATTGGTTCCACCGCGCAGGCGGCATAACGGTCCCCCTCATGTATTGCTTCATGGTGCTCGCCTGCGTCGTGTCGCTGAACGCCCAGGAGCCCGTATCGTTCGAGGCGATCGTCGGAATGTTTTTCGGGATGGTGAACGGCCCCATCATAGCCTGCGTCGCCCAGCGCCTCATGTGGCCCACGCTTCCGCAAAACAACCTCCGCCTCGGAGTGAAAAAATATCTCGAGTCCATGCAGGCGGCGCTCCGCGACGGCATGTGGAGTCTTCCGCTCTGGCAGCGCACCGAGCACACCCTCTTCCCCGCCAAGGCCCGCCTCGCCATCGCCGCCATGCGCGGCCCGACCTGCCCGCCTGACGAGGCCCGGCGACTCGAGGAGTTCATTCTCACCATCCAGGAAATGTCATGGGAGTTTTCTCTCTGCCTCGGCCGTCTCCACCCGATCCTTCCGCAGGAGTTCTTGGAAAAAGGCGATGCAGCGATCGGGCGCGCGAAGGAAACATTGCGCCAAGGCCTCACCGAAATTTCCGAATCCTTCGCCGCCGCGCGGGTTCCCGCCGACCAGGCCGAAAAGATCGATGCCGCCATCGGCGAGTGGAATGCGTGGATGGATTGGCTTCGCCGCGAAATTGCCGCCCGAGGCACTTGCCCCGACACGGGCATCCGCCTCATGGGAATCTCGGCGCGCATCCGCTCCACGCTGCAACTCCTCCGCCGCGCGAATGCCGAGGCCCGCAC
>JBMOIA010000059.1:0-7801 GCA_049317565.1 Terrimicrobiaceae bacterium
GTGGGAATTTTTTCCAAGGGCGCGGAAGCCTGGCGCCAACTCCTCGAGAACATGCCCCTGCCGGTGGTCGTGGGGACGCTCGAGGCCGTGCCGGAACTGGTTTTCATGAATCGCGAATATGTGCGGCTCTTCGGCTACGCGCCGGAGGAGGTGCCGACCATCGCGCAATGGATGCCGCTGGCCTACCCGGACCCCGCCTACCGCGCGGAGATCCTGGACTGGTGGATGCAGGCGCTCGGCGACTCGCGCAGCGAGCCGGGACTGGTGCGCTCGCGGGAAGTGCGAATCTGCGCGAAAGACGGGCGGCAAGTGCAAGCGATCCTGAACGCAATCGTGCTCGGTCGCCATGTCCTCGTGGCGTTTCAGGACATCACCGACAGACGGCGGCGCGAGCTGGAGTTGGAAAAATCCAACACCCGGATGCAACTCGCGGCCGGCGCGGCGCGCCTGGGTTTCTGGGAATACGATTTCGCCACGCAAACAGAAACGCAGGATGGGCAAATCCACGACATCTACGGAATCGTGCCTGGCGAGGAATTCGGCAAATGGGAGGATCGCCTGCACCCTGAAGACCGGCAGGTGGTGGAGGACCGGCTCGCGACGGCGCTCGACGACCGCAGCGACGGCGTGGACCTGGAATTCCGTATCCGGCGGACGGACGGTGGCATCCGCTGGATCCGCTCCCGCTGCAGGATCACGCGGGACGCTGGCGCGAAGCCGCTCCGCCTGACGGGCATCGATTGCGACATCACGGCGGAAAAAACAGCGCAGCTCGCGCTTGAGGAGGCACTGGAAAAGGCGGAACGCGAAAACGAGGCGAAGGGGCGCTTCCTCGCCAGCGTGAGCCATGAAATCCGGACGCCACTGAGTGCGCTCGTGGCCATGTCAAATTCCATGCTGATCGAAAGCGAGTCGCACCCGTTGCCGCGTGTTTTCACCGAAAACCTCGAGAGCGTGCGCGCCGGCGGGCAATACCTGAACCTCATTCTCGCGAACCTTCTCGACCTCTCGGCGGTGGAAAGCGGGCACGCCGCTGTGCGGGCCTCGGAGTTCTACATCGGCGACTGGGCGGAGGATGTCTCGAGCATTCTGGCGCCGATTGCCAAAAGCCACGGCGTGCGGCTGGAATGGTCCCTGCCGCAGGACGCCGATGCCCTTTTTTCGACCGACCAAGTGCGCCTCACGCAGATCGTGCTGAACCTCGCCCACAACGCGGTGAAGTTTTCGCTGGGTGCGGAAGCAGCGGCGTCGGTGTCCATCGGTCTTGAGGGCGGAAACCTCACGGTTTCGGTGACGGACTGCGGGCCGGGCATTGACCCCGAGCGGTTGCCCGGGCTGTTCGGCGAATTCGAGCAGGGCGGGTCGGTGCCCCGCTCGGGCGAACGCGGCATCGGGCTCGGGTTGGCGATTGTGAAAAGGAACGCGGAGCTGCTCGGGGGAACAGTCCAAGCGGAGGCGAACAAACCGCGCGGCATGCGCTTTTCGGTGATGATGCCGCCAATGGAACGGAGGGCGTCTCGATGAGGGCGCTGATTGTCGAGGACAGCAAGCTGGACCGCGATGCACTGAAGGCGATGCTGCAGCGCGTGCCGGGCGTCTCGGTGGCCGGCGAGGCCGCGACAATGGAGGCGGCAAGGCAGGCACTGAAGGAATCGGCAGCCGATGTGGTTTTCCTCGACATCGAAATCGGGAGCGGCAACGGCTTCGATCTCCTCGCCGACATACGGGGGCGGGCGGTGGTGGTTTTCACCACGGTCCACACCGGCCACGGCGGGCGGGCATTCGATGCCGATGCGGTGGACTACATCGTGAAGCCTGTGGCGGAGGACCGGCTCTTGCGGGCGCTGCAGCGCGCGGCAAAGGCGTTGAACTCGGACATCCGCGGCCTCGAACGAGTGCCTGTGCACCGCAGCGGGTCGGAGCGGCAACTCATCGCGCTCGAGTCCGTTTCAGCCGTGCTGGCGGAGGGCAACTACTCCCGTGTGGTTTCGGGCTACCGCGCGTATCCGGACCACCGCCGCCTGCGCGAATGGCAAAAGCTCCTGCTGGATTTTCCGTTCGAGCGGGTGGACCGCTCCACGCTGTTGAGGCTCGACCATGTGGAATCGGTGAGACCGCACGGGGCTGGGGCGGTGGTTTCCCTGCGCAACGGGGCGGATCCCTTGGAACTCGGGCGGACAGCGCGCGAACGGCTCGCAGCGCTGACTGGTTGGTAGGATTCGCACAATTTCCCGCCGATCCGCACAGGAACTGGCGGCGGATGTTGACGGGGCGGCGTGGATGGAATTTTTGGGTCCAGGGCGCGCACCATGTGCAGCCCGCCGGCGGACCTGCGGCCCTCACACGCAGGTCCGCTTTTTTTTGGAGGAACGCTTGAGGTGCAGGACGCACTCGCCGCCGATGGCGCGCATTGCGGCGATGCGGAAATCCAACGGTTCCGGCAGGAAGTCGCCGGGCAGCCCGGTGAGCGTGGGCGCAGTGAGCCCGCCGAAGACGACCGGGGCGACCGTGAGGTGGATTTCGTCCAGGAGGCCCCCTGCGGCGAGCGAGCGGAGGAGCTCCCCGCCGCCTTCGCAAACGAGGGACTTCACTCCGTAGCAGGAGCGCAGGATGGCCAGCGCGGCCGGGAGAGGGACGATCTCCGATTCGAAAAGGTGAAGATCGCACAACCAGGCCAGGGCGCTGCGTGCTTTCGCAGGCATTCGGATGGTGGAGAAAACCACAACGGGCGCGCCGCCGCCGCGGAAGATTTTCCAGGAGGGGTCGAGCCGACCGGCATTGGAAACGACCACCCGGAGCGGTTCGGCAGGCAAGCCGCGCCGGACGCGGTCGGCACGAAGTCGGGGATCCGAGAGCCTCATGGACATTGTGTCGGCCGCCACGGTGCCACGGCCGGCGAGAATGGCATCGTGCCGGGCGCGGACTTCGCGCAGGCGCGCCTTGTCGGTCGGCGAGGTGAATTGCGAGGGGGTGAGGTTGCGGGTGGAAATCTTTCCGTCGGCCGTAACGGCGAAGTGTGCGGCGACCCGCGGCAGGGCGGTTTTTTTTGCCATCAGACCGGGCGGCCGCCCTCTTCGATGCGGCGTTCCACGGATTCCTCGAGTTCGGCGACCGAGGCCTGCATTTCGGAAAGCGGGGTGTGTTGTGTGGAGCGGTAGCCGAGGTAAACCGCGCCGCCAACCAGGCTCCAGAAAACCTGCATCATGAATCCGGAGAGCGAGACGAGCGTGGCCACCGATTCCGGCGTGGCGTAGAGCGCGCCGAGCGTTTGGATGAAAATCCCCTCGCGCAGCCCCGCGCCGCCGATGCTGATCGGCAGGGCGGTGACCGTGGCGACGATCGGCATCACGCAATAAATGCTGAGCAGGTTCAACCCGGCGGCGAAGGCCTTCGCGCCGAACCAGAATGTGGAAAACATCAGAATGTGCGCGGGCAGCGAGAGCAGGAACGCCTTTCCAACCGCGCCCCCGGAGCGGGCGTATTCAGCAAAGGCGCCCGCGGCCTCGACGAGCTTCGCGTGGGCGGGAAGCCAGCGAGGGAGTTTCGAGGCGAGATTGAAGCGGCCGGTAAACCAGGCGACGGCGATGAATCCGATGGAACCGCCGAGAATAAAACCGGCGGTGGCGACGCCGTAACGCGTCACCGCATGCGCCATGAGGTCGTCCCAGCGCAGCAGGATGACCACAGCAGAGACGGCTGCGAGCGCGAGGACCCCAACCACCCGGTCGATGAAAACACTCAGGAACGCGCCGGTTTTTTTGTCCGGCGCCTCGCGCATGATGAGGAAGATTTTCAGGATGTCGCCGCCGGTGGATCCGAGCAGGAAGAGGTTGAAGAACATTCCCACGAGGAGGATCCGGAGGCTGCGCCAGTAGCCGATGAAAATCCCCTGCACGCGAAGGAGGATGATCCAGCGCTGCGCCTGCAGCAGGAGCCCGCAGCCGAGAGCCGCGAGGCCGGGGACGAGCCACCACACCTGCGCCTCGCGCAGGGCGGCGAGCATTTTTTGGTTTTGTTCGGGATTGCGGAAAATCCACCAGAGTAGCCCGATGGTGACGAGGGCTTGGAGCGCGGTGGCGAGGTGGCGTTTCATGGAATCGCGGATCGCCGAGGGAACCACAGCGCCGCGGCGTGCGGCAAGGAGGAGTTCAGCAGTAGCGGCGCTTCCACTCGGCGACGGACTCGAGCAGGTCGGCGGTTTCGGTGCGCGGGGACATCTCGAAAACCACGGTGCATTTTTCCGGCAGGAGCGGCACGAGGCGGTCGAACGGGGTGTCGCCGGTGAACGGCGGACAGTGGTCGCGGAACGGCCAGCGCGTGTCGTGCACATGGCAGCCGAGGAGGCGCGGCGCCATCGCGGCGAGATGCTGCGCGTGGTCGATCAGGCCGAGGTTGTGCTTGATCTGCGCGTGGCCGAAGTCGTGCCAGTAGCCAGCATGGGGCGACTCGAGCCGTTGCAGGAAATTCGCGAACTCGCGGTCGAGCGGGACGGCTTCGTAGTATTCGCGGTTTTCGACCGCGATCTTCACGCCGCGCTTGCCGGCATGGTCGGCGGCCTCAACGAGGCACTCGAGCACGCGGGTGTTGTGGGCCTCGGCGACGGACTCCCTCGCGCGGATGGCGGCGAGTTTTTTTTGCACATGCGCACGGGAGTGGGATTGCCCTTTTTCGACGAACTTGCGGAGGCCGGATGTGAGGTTGAGCGAGCGGATGCGGCCGGTGTGGACGACGACGAACGGCGCGCCAAGCTTCGCGGCCCAATCGATCGTGGCGAGCGTGAGGCGCAGGGCGCGGTCGCGGTCCTTCGGGCGGTGCGAGGTGAATTCGTAGCAATCCGGCGAGTCGGTCTGCACCTCGATCGGCATGGGCATGAAATTGTGTAGGCTCGAAATGCGGAACTTGTGGCGCTCGCGCGCCTGGAGGATGCCCTCCAGTTGAGAGGAGCGAATGCCGTGGCTGATTTCGATGGTGTCGAAGCCGAGTTGGAGGATTTCTTCGATCATCGGGCGGCCGTCCTGGTGGCGCCAGGAGTTCCAGCATGTGGAGAGCGCGGGGGTCATAGGTCTTTGGCGAGATCGAGGCCGGAGCGGATGGCGGATTCGATGCTCGCCCCGTTCCGCCAATCGCCGCAAGCATGGACATCGGGCGGCAGGGCGGGCGGTTCCTTCGCGGCGAAGCCCGGCGGTTGCGCGGGGACGGCGTAGGGGACATGGATCGTTTCGAGGTGCTCGAGGCACCGGGCGGCGCTCGGGAAGAATTCGGCAATTTCGGCAGCGGCGCGTGCGGCGGCATCGGATACAGAGCCTCCGAGAATGGTGGCGGAAACCAGGTGCCACCCAGACGGGGCGAATGAAGGAGCGATGTTCGTGAGTTGCACGAAATGGCGGACGGTGCGGCCGCGCCCGGGCGGCAGGGCGATGCAGCGGTGCGGGTAGAGGGACTCCCGGGATTTGAAATACACAACCGCCACGCTTCGGGCTGGCGCGGGGGGTTCGACGCCAAGGAGCCGGCACAGGGACGGCTCGTCCACGGCGAGGACGGTTTTTTCGGGTGTGATGGTTTCGCCGGTGTCGAGGGTGATGGTTTTTCCGGAAAGGGCAGCCACGCGGGCGCCGGTGCGCACGGAACCGGGCGGGAGTTGGGACGCGATGGATTCAGGGAGAGCTTGGATGCCCCGCTCGGGAAGCCAAGCGTGGCCGGTGGCGAATTTTTTCAGGTAGTAAAGGAACAGCCCCGCGCTGGAGCAGAGTTCCTCGTCGAGCAGCACGCCACCGAAAAACGGGCGGAAAAAGCAATCGATGGACTCGGTGTTGAAACCGCGCCGGGTGAGGAATTCGAGCACGGTGGTGTCGGCCGTTCCTGCACAGCGTGACACCAGGCGGGCGTCGGGGGTCGAAAGCGTTTCGACACCCAAGAGGGCGAGGCGGAGCTTGTCGGCAAGCGGCAGCGCAGGCGAGAAGCAGGCGGCGGCCGGGTTTTCAAACGGGCTGCACAGATACGATTGCCGCCCGCCGGGGAAGACCAGCGCGCCGGATTGGAACCGCTGCGGGCGGAGCGAAGAGATGTCCACGACTTCACGCACGGATTTGTAGGACTCAAGGACGACCTGAAAGCCATGGTCGAGGGTGAACCCGCCGGCGTGCGTGGTTTTTTGTCGCCCACCGACGGAGTCCGAAGCCTCGAGGACGAGGAATTCCCTGCCGCGGCGGTGGAGCGCCAGGGCGCACGAGAGTCCCGCCAGTCCGGCTCCGACGATGGCGATCATCAGTCGTTCAATCGGCGACGAGCTGGAGCCACTCTGGGTTCAACTCGGCATGGGCTCGGATTTCCTCGAGGATTTCGGGGAGCGTTGTTGATGGAGTCCAACCCCATGCCGAAGCGGCAAGCGAGGAATCGAGGACAGCCCACGGGATGTCGAACGGACGACCGGAACGGTCCGTGGAAATGTGGGCGGGGTCGCTCAAGCGCGGGGCGGGGCCGAGGGCGTCGGCGCACCAGGCCGAGAGTTCGCGCAGGGACATCGAATTCGCGATGCCGCCGGCGAGGTTCACGGTGCGGGGTTTCCCCTCGGACGGGGAATCGATTTGCGCCAGGAGGAGCGCAGCGAGGTCGCGTGGGTGCAGGCAGTCGCGCACCTGGAGGCCGGAACCACCGAAGCCGATGTATTTGAGCGGGCGCTTCGCGTTCCACGAATGAATCCAGTAGGAAAAAATCCCCTGGTCCGCCTTCCCGAACTGGCCGCCGCCGGCGAGCACGCCGCAGCGGTTGATCCAAACCGGGAATCCGAACGCGCCGCCGTATTCGAGCGCGAGCCATTCCGAGCAAAGCTTGGTGCTGCCGTAGAGGCTCACCGGCGGGGCGATGGAAAAATCCTCCGCGATTCCGCGCTCCGACCAACCGGGCCCCGCGGCACCGGGCGGCAGCGCGAACCGTTCGCCCGCTGGCGCAATGGGAAGCGAAGCAAGTTCGGGGATGGAATAAACGCGGCTCGTTGAAAGCAGGGTGAAGCCTGCTTTCCAGGTTTTGCAAAGCTCAAGGAGGTTGACTGTGCCGTAGAGGTTTTGGTCCACGAGATCGCGGCTGGGTGAACCGTCCACCCCGGCAAGAACGCTGGGATTGGCCGCGCAGTCGATGATCCAATCGGCAGGTGCGAGGGTTTCGAGAAACTTCCGGTCGCGGATGTCGGCAATGTGGATTTCGCAGCCGAGTTCGCGCAGCAATTCCAGATTCGTCTCGCTGCCGCGGCGGGTGAGGTTGTCCATGCCCGAAATGCGAAGGCCCGTGCGGTGGGCGAGCAAAGACCGAACGATCACCGAGCCGGCGAAGCCGCAAATCCCGGTGACGAAAATCTTGAACCCCGCACGGGAAGCGGCAGCCGGGGATTTTCTGGCGGGAAGCGGCATGTCAGCTTTCGAGTTTCTTCAGGATTTCCGCGGCGAACGGGTCGCCATCCTCTGAGAGTTCTCGCAGAAACCGCAGACCGAGTTGGCGAACGGTCTCGGAGGAATGCGCCATCGCGGCCTCGGCGATTTTCGGAGTGAGGAAGCGTTCGAGCATTTGAACAGCCTGCTCTTCGGAGGCCGAAGGAAGCTCCACGAGATAACGGCTCTCGGCTTTCATTTCAAGGAACTGGATGTCCAGGGCGTCCTTGGCGCGGTCCGTGAGTTGCTTGGTCATCAGAAGATCGATCTCGTCAGGCAGTCGCGTGCCGTTCTTGAGCGGTTGCGCACGCGCCCAAGCCGCATCGAATTCTTCGATGGGGAGTTCGTTCGGTTCGCGAAAAATATCCAAGGGGCGGTCC
>JBMOIA010000060.1:0-7720 GCA_049317565.1 Terrimicrobiaceae bacterium
CCGCCGAGGGTGAAAGCGGGTCGGATGATGAGCGGGAAGGTTCCGATTTCAACGGCGACTTGGCGGGCCTCTTCGAGAGTGTGAGCCACGCCCGAGCGGGCGCAGTCGAGCCCGATCTCGATCATGATATTTTTGAAAATGAGCCGATCCTCGCCGCGCTTGATGGCCTCGGCGTTTGCCCCGATGAGCTTTGCGCCGTGGCGTTCGAGTGCGCCACTCGCGACAAGCGCCATGGCGGCGTTCAGCGCTGTTTGGCCGCCGAGGGTGGGCAGGACGGCGTCGGGTTTTTCGCGTTCGAGAATTTTTTCGATCGTCTCCGGCGTGATCGGTTCCACATAGGTCCTCATGGCGAACTCCGGATCGGTCATGATCGTCGCGGGGTTCGAATTCACCAACACGACCTCGTAGCCCTCCTCGCGAAGGGCCTTGCAGGCTTGCACTCCGGAGTAGTCGAATTCGCAACCCTGTCCGATCACGATGGGACCGGATCCGATGAGGAGGATTTTTTTGATCGAGGTGTCTTTCGGCATGGCGCGGGAGGCTATTGGACGCGCCAGCAGCCCGCAACGAAATGGTTGGACGCAAAATCCCCGACAGGGTGAGGATTGTCCGCATGGAGGAAGCCCGCAAATACAGCACCGGGACGAAAGGGCGTTTGAAAATGCATGCCGACCATTGCCGGGCTTTCATCCACGCCAACGCGCCGGGGTTTTCCCTCGGGAATGAGTTTATTGAAACAATCGACCCCGAGCGCGAGGACAAGGTTTGGCAGCGGTTCCAGGAACCTGGCGACATCCTGCCGGAGCTTCGTGCTTGGCTCGACGGGGACACCCCTCCCCCGGAGGAATCCGCCAGTGGGCGCGGCGCCATGAGGGCGTCAGAACTCGAAAAAAATTGCGCTCTGCCCGAGGAGTGGCGGACAGCCGTCAACCGGATCCGGCATTGGATCACCAGTCCCGAAGGAGAAAAAGCGCTCGAATTCCAGTCCCCATCGGGTGCCGCGGAACTTGTGCTGGAGCGACTCGAGAAAGCGCTTGCCTCGATCAAGCGCTGAGGGTTCGGAGGTTCAAGGCTGCCTTTCGCGCACAAAATCGGGCTCAAAAAGTCTTGCGCCACGCACTGAACCGTGCACTCTTTCCCATCCCTATGGCAAAAACCGCATGGCTCGAGCGCAACAAGCGCAAGTTGAAAACTGTCGAAAAATACGCCGAGCTCCGCGCCGAGCTGAAGGCCAAGAAGGATTACGCTTCGCTCTCGCAACTCCCGCGCGACGCAAGCCCCACCCGCCTCGTCAACCGCTGTCGCGTCTCCGGCCGCCGCCGCGCCTTCATGCGCCGCTTCCAGATTTCCCGCCTCACCTTCCGCGAACTCGCCTCCTCGGGCCTCATCCCGGGCGTCACGAAATCCAGTTGGTAAACACGCCGGCCCGCCCCATCGGCGGCATCCGGTAAAACGCATGGCCCCCCTTTGGAAAAACCGCCCGTTTCTCGGGCTGGGCTTGGGCGTAGGCCTGATCGGCGCAGCCGCCCTCGCCATCCGCCAATTCCGCAAGCCGGACCGCGAGCCCATCCCCGACGAAATTTCCCCGGCGATTTTCGCCACGCGCGCCGCCCACACCTCGAAAGGCCAGATCGTTTACCACACCAGCGGCTCGGGCGCCCCGCTCCTGTTCCTTCACGGAATTTTCCTCGGCGCCTCGTCCTACGAGTGGTCGAAAATCTACGGCCGCTTCGCGATTTCCCACGAGGTCATCGCACCCGACCTCATCGGTTTCGGTGAATCCGAGCGCCCCACTGCGGCCATGGATCCCTCGGACCATGTCCAAAGCCTCGCCGAGTTCCTGCAGGAAACGGCCCCTCGTCGGCCTACCACCATAATCGCCAGCGGAGCCACGGCGCAAATCGCCCTCCTCCTCGCCGAGAAGCACCCGGACCTCGTCGCCCGCCTCGTCCTGTTCATGCCCAGCGCGCTCCGCGAACCCGCCCAGTGTCAGGCACTCGGCCTCATCGGCCGCGGCCCGCTCCCTGCCATCAACCGTTTCGCCTACCGCCACCACATCGCCCGCCCGCCGTTCATCCGCACTTGGCTCACCCGCTCGGCATTCGCGAACCCTCTCAATATTTCCAACGAAACGGTTGCCGTCCTCTCCACCTGCGCCCGCCAATACGGCGCCGAGCGCGCGATTTTTGGATTCCTCAAAAACCGCCGGAAATTCCAAACCACTTCACGCCCCGGCGACATCCTCGCCCCGGTTCATATCCTCTGGCCCGGCGCCGCCCGCGCGTTCAATTCCGGCGAAGCCACCACGCTCTGCCGCTCCCTCCGCCAAGCCTCACTCCGCATCCTCCCCGAAGCCGCCGCCCTCGCCCCCATCGAGTCGCCCGGCCCCATAGGCGACGCCATTTCCGAAATCCTCGACGGGGAACTCCGCGCACTCAGCGCCTGATTCCACACACCATGCAAAACACACCCCCGCGCCGCGTCATGCTCATCCGCCACGGCGAAACCGAGTGGAGCCTCAACGGCCGCCACACCTCGTTCACCGACCTCCAGCTCACCCCCGAAGGCGAGCGCCGCGCCACGGTGCTGAAACCCTTCATCGAAAAATGGCATTTCGGCCTGGTCCTTTGCAGCCCCCGGCTCCGCGCCCGCCGCACCTGCGAACTCGTCGGCCGCCTGCCCGAAGCCCGATTCACCGAGGACCTCGCGGAATGGAACTACGGCGCCTACGAAGGCCTCACCACCCCGAAAATCCGCGAAACAGCGTCTGGCTGGACCGTATTCACCCAACCCTGCCCCGGCGGCGAAACCGCCCAACAGGTCGCTGCCCGTGTGGACCGCGTCATCGCGCAAGTGCGCGCCGCCGATTGCGACACCCTGCTCGTCGGTCACGCCCACTGCCTGCGCGTTCTCACCGCCCGCTGGCTCGGACTGGAACCCAATGACGCCCGCCTCTTCCGCATTGAAACCGGCACTTGGAGCCTGCTCGGCTACGAACATTCGAACCCCGTCATCGAGGTCTGGAGCGCCCCGCCCGAGGTTCGCTGAAATCCCACGAAAATGGCGGTGAGGGAGGGATTCGAACCCTCGGTAGCTTTTAAGGGCTACGGAGCTTTAGCAAAGCTCTGCTTTCGACCACTCAGCCACCTCACCGGATCGGCAGGAAATTAAACACCCCGCCGCGCCGCCGTCAAACGCGCAAATCCCGCGGTTGACACCGCCGCCCGCGAGGGCAGAATCCGCGCTCCACACTCAATAACATGGCACTCGCACACGGAACCAAAGCACCCGACTTCACACTCAAAACCATCACCGCAAGCGGCCCCGCCGACTACACGCTCTCCGCGAATTTCGGTAAAAAACCCACCGTCGTCCTCTTCTTCCCCCTCGCCTTCACCGGAGTCTGCACCCAGGAACTCTGCGATGTCTCCGCGGGCCTTTCCAAATACGAGGCCCTCAATGCCGAAGTCGTCGGCATCAGCGTGGACAGCCCGTTCGCGCAGGACGCCTGGGCGAAAAAGGAAGGGATCAAAATCCCCCTCCTCAGCGATCTCAACAAGGAAACCGCCAAGGCCTACGGCGTTCTCCTCCCGGACCTCCTCGGCTTCGGCTCCACCTCGGCCCGCGCGGCGTTCGTCATCGGCAAGGACGGCACCATCCGCCACAGCGAGCAGACGCCCACCCCGAAGGACCTTCCCGATTTCAACAAGATCGCCGAAGTCCTCGCCTCGCTCTAAACCCGCCCGCCGGGAAAAATCCCGAACTTTGCGGTTGCCACACGCCCTGCGCCGTGGTTGCCTTACGCCCCTTTCGCCGCAATGCGGCCACCTAACATACCATGGCTAAAGAAATCGTAGGACAAATCAAACTGCAGATCCCCGCGGGCGCCGCAAACCCCGCCCCGCCCGTCGGCCCCGCCCTCGGCCAGCAAGGCGTGAACATCATGGCGTTCTGCAAGGAATTCAACGCCGCCACGCAAAAACAGTCCGGCGACATCCTTCCGGTCGTCATCACGGTCTACAAGGACAAGAGTTTCACTTTCATCACCAAGGCCCCTCCCGCCGCCATCCTGCTCAAAAAAGCCGCCGGCCTCGCCGCAGGCTCCAAGGAGCCGAACAAAACCAAGGTTGGCAAAATCACCAAAAAGCAGGTCATGGACATCGTCAAAATCAAGATGAAGGACATGAACGCCCGCTCCGAGGAGGCCGCCTTCCGCACCCTCTGCGGCACCGCCCGCCAGATGGGCCTCGAGGTCGCGGAGTAAAAATCCGCACCCGGCCCGACAAGGAACGGCCGACACGCCCGATGGGAATCCCCCTTCTCCTCGCAGCCATTCTCGCCACCGCCCCACCCGCTCCGGCCAGGGAAAAACTCTCCGCGCCCGACGAGGGCGAAGTCCGCGCAGCAGCCACGGAAGCCGTTCTCGAGGCCATCAAATCCGGCGACCTCGAAGAGGCTGAAAAAAATGTCCAACAACTCATCAAGGACACACCGGACGATCCGCTCGCGCTGAACCTCCTCGGCTCCGTCCAGACGAAGAGAAAAGAATACGCCGCCGCCCGCGCCTCGTTCGAAAAAGCCCTCGCGGCAGACCCCGCATTCTTCCCGGCGCAATTCAACCTCGGCGAAATCCTCTTCCTCGAAAAAAACTACCCCGCCGCCCGCGAGCATTTCCAGGCAATGCGCCGCGCCGATCCGAGCAACGAACTCCTCCAGTTCAAGGTCGTCCTCTGCGACATCCAGGCCGGCGACGACGAGAGCGCCCGCCGCGTGATGCGCGCCATGCGCTACCCGGGCGACTCCCCAGCCTGGTATTACGCCGAGGCCGCTTGGGAAATCAAACAAGGCAACCCGAAAAAAGCCCGCCGCCTCCTCGCCACCGCCCGCGAAATCTTCGGCGAGAAAACCGAACTCTTCGACGAATCCTTCGAAACCATCGGGCTCAAACCCTGACCCCGCCATGTCCGAAAACGCCCATCACAGGTCCACGCCGCGCCACACCCGCCACCGCACGGGCAACGACAAAAAAACTTCGGCCACCGGCCCTCTCCTCCACGAAAAATCCCGCGTCCTTGTGACCGGAGCCGGCGGCTTCATCGGCAGCGCGCTCGTCCACGCCCTCAACGCCCGCGGCATCACCCAGGTCGTCGCCACAGACCTCCTCGGCACCGACGAAAAATGGCGCAACCTCGCCCCGCTCGCCTTCGAAGACTACATCCCCGCGGGCGACTTCCTCGCCGATATCACCCGCGACCCCGAGTCCCACGGCCGGTTCGCCGCCGTCTTCCACCTCGGCGCCTGTTCATCCACCACCGTCACCGACGCCGACTTCGTCCTGCGCAACAATTTCGCTTACACGAAAACCCTCTGCCGCTGGGCGCTCTCCACCGGCTCCCGTTTTGTCTATGCCTCCTCCGCGGCCACCTATGGCGACGGCACCGCCGGCATGGACGACAAACTCACCGACCTCTCCCGCCTCCGCCCGCTCAATCTCTACGGCTACTCGAAGCACCTCTTCGACCTCCACGCCTGGCGCGACGGCATCCTCGGCGACATCGTCGGCATCAAATATTTCAATGTTTTCGGCCCGAATGAATACCACAAGGGCGACATGCGCAGCCTCGTTTGCAAGGCCCACGACGAAATCCTCCGCACCGGGAAAATCCGCCTCTTCAAAAGCCACCGCCCGGACTACACGGACGGCGGGCAGATGCGCGACTTCGTCTATGTGAAGGACGCCGTGGACATGACGCTCCACCTCGCCGATACCGAATCCGCCGCCGGCCTGTTCAACATCGGCTCCGGCACCGCGCGCACTTGGCTGGACCTCGCCCGCGCCCTCTTCGCCGCCATGGGCCGCGAGCCCTCCATCGAGTTCTTCGACATGCCCGAGTCCATCCGGCACCAATACCAATACCACACCTGCGCGGACATCTCGAAGCTCCGCGCCACCGGCTACGAAAAGCCCACCACCACTCTCGAAGACGCCGTCCGCGACTACGCCGTCAACTACCTCGCCCCCGGCAAACGCCTCGGCGAATAAAACCCGGGCGCGCTACCTGTCGCCCTCCCCCACCCCGCTCATCCGCAGCGCCTCCGCGAAATTCGATTCCTTCTGCAGCAAGCCCGCGAGATACGCATCCCTCTTCGGAATCGCCCCCGCATCCGCGATCGCCGCCGGATTTGTCACCCGCGAAAAAATCGCCCGCTTCACGCTGGAAACCGGCACGCTCTTCGCACCGTATCCGTTCGGCTTGTTGCTCGACCAGAACCGCACATGCGGCACCCCGTCCTTTTCCTCCATCCCCAGAAAAACCACCAAGTGCCCGCGCTCCTTTTTCCCCACCGCATCGTTCCAGAAAATCTTCAAAAAATCCCCCGGCCGCGCGCGCCCGTAGTCCGTGAAGTTTTCCCCGAGCCCCAGTTCGTGGAATAGCCGCGCCGTCCCCGGACCGTTCGCATTCCAGCGCCCCCAGATGCCCACCCCGTCCGCCGAAGCCCTGGGCCGCAACGCCTCCCACGGCACCGGCCGCCCGCCCGCGAGCCCCTGTCCATGCGCCTCCCGCAGCGCCTTCAGAAAAACCAGGTAGGTCGCGCCGGAACAATAACTCGGCACCGCCCGACCGGCGAAAACCTCCACCCCGTCCGCCCCGATATCCACCGCCGAGTTCAGCGCCGAGTGCGCCTCGCGCGTGACCGCATACCCTCCGCCCTCCGGCATCAGCCCCACCTGCCGAAGCACAATCGCATTGAAATCCCCCGCCCGCGCGGAAACGCTCATCGCCACCGCCAGCACAAAGAAAACCCGCCAAGCCGAATTGGAAACGAATCCCACATCCCCAACCAAGCCCGACTCCCCCCGCCGCGCAAACTCCATTTTCCGCGCCGCCGCCATCGCCGCCACACTCCTCACCCTCGGCGCCGCCACCGCATGGATCCTCGATTGGACCACCCTCCGCCCGCTCCCCATGTCCGGCGGGCTCTACTTCCCCTTCGCGGTCTCCATCCCCGCCCCGCACTTCCTCCAGGCCGACCCCGCCTGGGCCGCCGACCCGCTCGGACCCACCTCCGAAACCCTCGCGCAATCCGGTTGCGCCGTTGCCAGCGCCGCCATGGCCCTCGCCTCCCGCGGCATCGACACCGACCCCGCCCGCCTCAACTCCTTCCTCGCCGACCTCCCCGGCGGCTACACGCCCGAGGGGTGGATTTACTGGGAAAAAGCCGCCGAGGTCGACCCCGCGCTCACCCCCGCGCTCCTGCCCCACTACGAAGAAGCCCCCTCGCATTTCCTCATCGACGCGAACCTCCTCCTCGGCAACCCCGTCATCGCCCGCGTCCGCTACACAAACGGCATCACCCACTTCGTCCTCATCACCGGCAAGCACGGGTTCCACTACACCATCCTCGATCCCGGCGAAGGCGGCAAAAACGGCCCCACGCTCCTCACCAGCCTCCCCCCGCCCGTCGAAGCCATCCGCTTCTACAAAAAACCCTGAGCAATCCGCTGCGGAAAAAATGCCGGGGCCGAAGATTTGATTGCCTCGAGCCCCGCCCCCGAATAATTTCCTGCGTTCTTCAGGAGCCTTAGCTCAATTGGTTAGAGCGCTGCCCTGTCACGGCAGAGGTTGCGGGTTCGAGCCCCGTAGGCTCCGGATTCTTTTTTTCCACCTTTAAATTCCATCCATCGGAATAATCCCGTTTGCAAAGCCGCCTTGGGAGT
>JBMOIA010000061.1:0-7547 GCA_049317565.1 Terrimicrobiaceae bacterium
CTCAAAATCTACAACCGCCTCCCCGTCCACCCGCTCCGCAAGCGCGCCCTCCAGGCGACCGAAGAATGGATGGTGGAACGCATGGGCGACGGCAGCGAGGGGCTCTCCGCGATTTTCCCCGCGATGCTGAACGCCCTCATGGCGCTCCACGCCCTCGGCTATGCGCCAGACCACCCGCTTGTGGAAAAAGCCGAGCAGGATTTTTCCGGTCTGTTCGTCGATTCCGAAGAAGGATTCCGAATCCAGCCCTGCCTCTCGCCGGTTTGGGACACCGCCATCACCACCATCGCCCTTGGCGAATCCGGCGTGCCGAAAAACCACCCCGCGATGCAAAAGTCCGCCGCCTGGCTCGAATCACGAGAAGTTCGATTCGCGGGCGACTGGACCGCCCGCAACCCCGGCGTCGAACCCAGCGGATGGGCGTTCGAGCACGCGAACAAATACTACCCGGACACCGACGACACCATGATGGTCCTCATGGCGCTCCGGCACTGCGCGCCCGCCGATCCCGTCGCGCGCGAATCCCTCCACCGCCGCGCGCTCAAGTGGCTCCTCTCATTCCAATGCGATGACGGCGGTTGGGCGGCCTTCGACAAAAACATCACCGCCGCCTGGCTCGAGCATGTCCCGTTCGCCGATCACAACGCTATCCTCGACCCCACCTGCAGCGACCTCACCGCCCGCGTGCTGGAACTCCTGGGCCTCATCGGCCACGACCCCAAATCCCCCGAAGTCCTTCGCGCCACCGCCATGCTTCGCCGCACGCAGGAAGCCGACGGTTCATGGTATGGCCGCTGGGGCGTGAACTACATCTACGGCACCTGGCAGGTGCTCCGCGGCCTCGCCGCCATCGGCACCAATATGGACCAGGAATGGATCCGCCGCGCCCTCACCTGGCTCGAGAGTTGCCAGAACGACGACGGCAGTTGGGGCGAAACCTGCGAGTCCTACAATTTCCCCGCGCTCAAAGGCCGAGGCGCCGGCACCCCCAGCCAAACCGCCTGGGCGCTCATGGGCCTCTGCGCCGCCGGCGACCCCTCGCGCGAATCCATCCGCCGCGGCATCGCCTGGCTCACCGCCAACCAAAACTCCGACGGTTCCTGGACCGAAGACTACACCACCGGCACAGGGTTCCCGTGCGTCTTCTACCTCAAATACGACATGTATCGGAACCACTTCCCCCTACTCGCCCTTTCCGCCTACAGCAAACTGCTCGGGTGATCGGATAAAAAATCCGCGCTTTTCGAGTCGCCGACAAACCGCTACCCAGTCGCGCGGTTAAACAGGGAAAACGCCATGCCGAAGGAACGCATCCGCCTCGACGAGCTCAACCAGGAAAAGTCTGTCACTCCGGAGGACTACAAGTCCCAGGTTAAAAAGCTCCAACTCGAACTCCTCAACATGCAGCTCGAGCTGCTGGAGAAAAAAATCCCCGTCATCATCGTGATCGAGGGTCCCGATGCCGCAGGCAAAGGCGGAGCGATCAAGCGCCTGACCGAGAACCTCGATCCCCGCATCCTGCGCGTCTATTCCATCAACAAGCCCACCGACGAGGAACTCGCCCGCCACTACATGTGGCGATTCTGGACGAAGGTTCCGCCGCGCGGCCACATCGCCATCTACGACCGCTCCTGGTATGGGCGCGTGCTCGTCGAACGGGTCGAAGGATTCTGCACCGAGACCGAGTGGAAGCGCGCCTACGCGGAGATCAACGAATTCGAACGCCTCCTCACGGATGACGGCACGGTGCTCGTCAAATTCTGGCTCCACATCACCAAGGACGAGCAACTCGTCCGCTTCAAACGCCGCGCCGCCGACCCCTACAAGCATTGGAAAATCGGTGACGAGGATTGGCGAAACCGCAAGCGCTGGGACGAACACATCCAGGCCGCCGAGGACATGTTCGAAAAAACCGACACCGATACCGCTCCGTGGAATGTCATCCCTGCGAATTTCAAGTGGTATGCGCGCATCAAGACGCTGAAAGTCGTGATTCGTGCCCTCGCGAAGGCGCTCGGCAAGTAGCACCCATCTTGCCCGCCGCCCGCTCCGCGCTTAGGGTTCGCGCCCGAAGGTGATTTCGAAATTCCGCACCGCAATCCTCCTCGCGCTTTGCGCATCGGCCCCGCTGCATGCCGCGGAGCAAACCATCCCGCCGGCTGCCAAATCGCGCGTTTACGAATCCTTTGAAACCTCGTCGATCCTCCCCGATGGGCGAGCCAATCCCCGAATCGTCCGCCGGATGGTGGACCGCCTTGTTTGCGCGGTGACCGGCAAGGGCGATCCCGCCTCGGCCTGGCGTTCCCTCGTGAAACCCGGAGACCGCGTGGGAATCAAAGTCGCCGCCTCGCCGGGTCCCGTGGGCGGAACGCGCCCCGCCGTTGCCGAAGCCGTGGCGCAGGGACTCGCCTCCGCGGGAATTCCGCCATCGGATATCATCGTTTGGGATCGCAACCTCGACGATCTCCTCGCCGCCGGCTACCGGCGCAACAGCCCGTATTACCGCCTGCGCTGGACCGACTCGAAAACCGGCTACGATAAAAACTCCATCCTCACCGCGCCGGTGACCGGCCGTCTCATCTATGGCGACCAGGCTTTCGGCGAAAAGGAAGGCACGCGCCTCGTGGACAAGCTGACCACCGGCGAGCAACTCAGCAGCACGAGCCACTTTTCCAAGGTGCTGACCAAGGAGGTCACCAAAGTCATCAACATCCCCTCGCTCGCGGACAGCTTCCTCACCGGGATCAATGGCGCCCTCGCCAACATGGCGATCGCGAACATCGACAACTGGCGCCGCTTCGCGCGCAGCCCGGATTTCGGGGACCCCTACCTCGCTGAAATCTACGCCGACGAAACCATCCGCGGGAAAGTCGTCCTCACCATTCTCGACGCCCTCACCATGCAATACGCAGGCGGTCCGCTTCCGCACCCCCAGTATTGCAAGGACCACCTCTCGCTCTACGCGAGTCGCGATCCCGTGGCGATCGATGCCACGGCGGTCGCCCTCATCGATCCCGCGCGCAAAGCCGCCAAACTTCCAACGCTGGAAAAATCCACGCGCTGGCTGGAAAGCGCCGCCACACTCGGGCTCGGGAAGCACCGCAGCGAAGAGATCGAAGTGGTGAAGATCGGCCCGCCGCCGCCGCAATAAGCCGTCCCCAGTGCTGGCATTGCCGCCGCGCGGCGTGTTAACTGCCCGGATGCCAGCAGTCCGCTTCTCCGCTTGGGGAGCCCTTGCCTCGATCATCCTCGCCGTGGCCGCATATGTCGCGGCACTCGGCAGCGACCACGCCGCCACCAACGGCGATGAACTCCTCTACGCGCAAATAGCCCGCGCCACGGCGGAATCGGGATCGTTGCTGCCGCTCCAAACCTTCATCGAGCGCCACCGCAACACCAAGCCCCCTGCCCTGTTCTGGCAAGGCATCGCCAGCACGCAGTGGATGGAAAATTACACACTATGGAACCTGCGTTGGCCGAATGTCGCCTACACCTTCGGCATCGCCCTCATGGTGTTCCTTCTCGCGCGGAAGCTTTCCAGCGACGCCTCGACCGGACTCCTCGCAGCGCTCGCCTATCTCGCGTTTTTTGGAACCTACCGCTACGGACGCGTGTTTCTGACCTCCGCGCCGGAGACCTTTTGGCTCTTCGCCCCGTTCTTCATCCTCCTGATGTTCCCGCGCGACGGGAGCAGTCTCACCTGGCCGCGCGCCGCCGCCTTCGGGATCATGGTGGGAATCGCCCTGCTCTACAAATCCTTCGCGCTCGTCCTCCCCGCCACAGCCGGACTTGCCTGGTGGACGCTGCACGAGCGCCGCTACCGCCTGCGGGATTGGATTCTCGGCGATGCGCCGCGAATCGTCCTCACCGGCGTCCTCGCCCTCGGAGTGTTTTCGCTCTGGTTCATCCTCGATCCGGAACGCCACCTTCTGCTCCGCGACTTCGTCCTGAAGGAAAATGTCGGCAAATTCGACACCGGCGGCGGGAATTATTTCGTCAACCTCCTCTGGGGACAATCAAGCGTGTGGCGGAATGTTGTCGCCTACCCGCTCAATGCCGGACTCCTCGCCCTCGCGGTCGTGTCGCTGTTCGTGATCGCGTGGCGCTCACGGCAAACAACGCCCGAACCCCAGCGGCTTCTGTGGATCTGGATGGCGACCGTATTTCTTGTATTCACGCTGCCCAACCAGCGCGATGAACGCTACCTCCTGCCTGCCATGCCGGCGCTGGCTGTTTTGCTGGCCCTGCACTGGACGCACATTCCGCGCTGGGTCCTCGGCATCGGACTCCTTGCCGTGGCCGTGATCGCCTTGGGAATGATGCTGGGTGCCGGATTGCTCACGCTCTCCGCAGGGCTCGGCACGCTGTATCCATGGGTTTTCTGGCCACTCCTCGGGTGTGTGATGGGATTCGCCATTGTCGGAATCGTCCGCAAAAATCTCACCCACGCGTTTGCCATTCCGGCTGTCTTGGCACTGTATCTCTGCTACGCCGCGTTCCTGATTCCCTTCGATGGACCGCTCGGGGAATTCGGACCGAAGGGCGCGGCATTCGCCAAGGGCAAGGAATTCCCCGCACCGATCAATTTCAATGCCCGCGAGGAGATCTACCAATTCATGCTGCCCGGCGCGCGTCTTCAGCCATATCACATCGGCGACAATGACTCGATTGACGAACTCGCGAAGTCCGGCGTCTTCATCGCCACGGTGAACCTCGACGACCGCACGATCGAGGACGACCCGCGATTCCGTGTCATCGCCACGCGCCTTCAGATGATTGACCGGTTCAACAACGCCGAGACGCTGGACATGCTCACAGGCAATGTCGCGCGGAACCTTTTCAAAAAAGACCTGCTCGTAGAAGTCACGCCCGCCGCACAATGAACTCCAAAATCCTGCCTTGGCTCGCGCTCGCTCTGGGCGTCTTCGTTTACCTCTACAACATCGGCAGCGAGCACGCGGCAACCAACCCCGACGAGCATCTCTATCTTCAAATCACGCGCATGACAGCCGAGGGCGGCGAATGGCTGCCACTCAAAAACCGACAGGTGGCCGAACGCAACACCAAGCCGCCCGCGCTCTTTTGGCAGGGCGTTGTCGCAACCGACTGGGGTCGCCATTGGGAACTGTGGCGCGTCAGGCTGCCGGTCGCCGTCTACACACTCGCCACGGCCCTGTTGGTGCTGCTTCTCGCCCGAAAGCTGTCGGGTTCCACCAATACGGGAATCCTTGCCGCGCTCGCGTTCCTGGCTTTCTTCAGCACCTACCGCTATGGGCGCGTGGCGCTGACCTCCGCGCCCGAGGCATTCTGGTTTTTCCTGCCGTTTTGCATCCTCCTGTGGCGCGGTCCCGGGCGCATGGCGCCGGGCTGGCCGCTCGCGTTGGCATTCGGGCTGATGGTTGGGGTTGGGCTTCTCTACAAATCCTTCGCGCTCGTCATTCCGTTCTGCGCGGGTCTTGCTTGGTGGACGCTCCATCTGCGGGATTACAAAATCCCCGCCTGGCTGCGTGGCGATGCTCCAAAGATCGCGCTCACCGGCACGCTGGCCGTCGGGATTTTCGCCCTCTGGTTCGTTTTCGATCCCGACCCCGCAAGCATCTGGCGCGATTTTGTCGTGAAGGAAAATGTCGGGAAATTCGATCCGAAGGGCCAGAGCTACATCGCGAAGTTTTTCTTCGGCAGCCACAGCGTCTGGCGGATTCTCTTCGGCTATCCCTTCAATGCCGGCCTGCTCGCCCTTTCGGGCGCGGCGCTGTTCTACCTCGCCTTCCGCGCGCGCAAGGAACTACCGATCGCTGAAAAGCTGCTCTGGATTTGGATCATCGTGAATGTCGTGGTGTTCGCGTTTCCCGATGCGCGCCGCGACGAACGGTATCTCCTGCCGGCCATGCCGGCGCTCGCGGTCCTGATGGCATTGCACTGGCCATCGATCCCCCGCTGGACTTTCTCGATCGCCCTTGTCGCCGTGGCAGCGGTTTCACTGGTTCTCCTCGCGGGATGTTTTGCGCTCGGACACGAACTCGGAAGCCTTGCCGCCTACCCGTGGTATTCGATTCCCTTCCTTGCCGGCACGGCGGTCTTCGCCCTCGCCGCGCTTCGCCCGGTGTGGACCCGCGCCGCGGTCTGTCCCGCCATTCTTTTGCTCTACTTAGGCTATGCCGTTTTCTCGAAACCGTTCGACGGACCGCTCGGAGCCTTTGACCAAGCAGCCATCGATGCCGTCCGCGGAAAAACCATCGTCCTCGCCTCGCCCTACGGGGCCCACGATGAAATCTACAGGTTCCTCCTCCCCGGAGCGGAGGTGCAGCAGTTGAAAAAGAACCAACCGCCCCTCGAGGAACTCGCCGCCTCAGGTCCGCTTTTCATCTACAGCGTTCCCGCGCGCGATGCGGTGAAGCCGTTGCCCGAAGGTTTCCGAGTTCTTGGAACCCGCCTGAGCCTGAACGACCGGTTCAACCGCGAGGAAACGCAGGACATGCTGCGCGGCAATGTCACCGCGCAGTTGTTTCGGATGGACCTGCTCGTCGAGTCCAACCCCTGACTGCGGCAATCAGGCAGGCCACCAATGAAACCGCTGCGAAAAGCGGGTCCAGGATGTAGTCCCAAAGGTTCGTGGATTCTTGGAAGCCCGCAAGGTAGCTGAGATTGGCCAAGAGCAGCAGGTAGCCGAAGCGGTTGCCGAACCAGAGCAAGAGGGCCGAGGCGAGTGCCACGCCCGCGAATAGGAGGATCGATGTGGAGTGGAACAACCACGGCCAACCCAACGAATAGGTGTCGAACGCCCCCAACCCGAGCGCGGATGGATAGAGCACCAAGCTGGCAATAGCGCCAAAAATCCACGCCGTATTCCAGTCAACTGGACGGAACAACGGCTTGTTTAGGATGCATCCGATGACGGATGCCAACAGCAAGCCCGCCATCGGGAAGCTGGCATTCGGCGCAAGGCACATAATCCAATAATTGAACCACGGGCTGAAAATGAAAGCCGCACCCACGGCGCTGTAAAACAGCAAAGCAACCACGCCCCGCGGCGGCAGCACCCGCTGAAAAAGCCACACGAGAAGCAGGAACACTACGACATCGCTCATCGCGCCGCCTCCTGTTCCTTGAGCCATGCGGCGTTGAACTCCGCATACACGATCTGCGTTTGCCGCGCGGAGTAGAGCATGCGGACCGTTCCATCCGCGCCGCAGAGCATGTAGGGGTAGGAAAATTCCACGCCCGGTTCCTCCTCCAGCGTCGCAATGGTTTTCCAAGCCGCCCCGTTGTCGCGCGACACGGCGAGGCGCAGGTTCTCGCGCTTGCCGGTCGAACGGTCGTTGTAGGCGGCGAGCAGCGTTCCGTCGGGAAGGCGGACCCCACAGACGCCCGAGTCCTTGTTCGGAAGCTCCGTCGCCTGCGGCGCCGTCCATGTGCGCCCGGCATCCTCGGTGGCGGTGGTGCGCATCCATTTCGCCGGGCGGAAATCCCGCATGAGGCAAATGGCGGCATCTTCAGAAAGCGGGATGAGCGAAGGTTGCAAAACGGAAACCCCGCCTGCGACGCGC
>JBMOIA010000062.1:0-7542 GCA_049317565.1 Terrimicrobiaceae bacterium
ATGTGGGCGTCGCCGTTGGCGGCCTTGACGAGTTTGTAGGGGACGCGGTGCTCCTCGGCGCGGACTTCGTCGAATTTGCGGCCCATGAAGCGCTTGACCGAGAAGATGGTGTTGGCGGGGTTCGTGATGGCCTGGCGTTTGGCGGCCTGGCCGACGAGGCGCTCGCCGGACTTCGTGAAGGCGACAACGGAGGGCGTGGTGCGGGCGCCTTCGGAGTTTTCGAGGACCACCGGCTCGCCGGCTTCCATCACGGACATGCAGGAATTGGTGGTTCCCAGATCGATTCCTAGAATTTTTCCCATAAAGTTTTTGAGTGGACCCCCGCCCAAGCAAGTTTTGTTCCGGAATGGGAACAAAAATGCTAATAACTTAAGGAGAGAGAGAAAGGTTATAAGTGGCTAAATTCAAGACCGCCGAAAAAGCGCCATAATGACTCTTTTTATTCCGTTTTTGGCACAACTTAGTGTCCCAATCCTGTCCCGAACGGGGATTTTGGCGCGACTTTTGGGAGATGGAGGGGGGCTTGCAGGAGCAGGGTGGTGTGGATGCGCGTGAGAAGGAGGTTGTCGCGGAGGTAACGGAAGTGGGTGACGCCGCCTTCAGAGCGTTTTGGGTAGCGGACGGGAATCGGGATGTCGATGCACGGGGTGCCGGACCAGGCGAGTCGGACACCGGCGACGGTTTCGAAATCAAAGGCGCGGCCGGTGCGGGTTTTTTCGAATGCGGCGAGGGTGGGGGCGATTGGGTAGAGTCGGAAGCCGCAGAGCGAATCTCGGGGACCGCGGCCGAGGGTTTCGAGGTGTGCGAAGAAATTTCCGGCTCGGCGGCCGAGGACGCGGCTGCGGGGGGCGTCGGGTCCGAAAGTGGGGATTCCGCAGATGAGCGCGTGCGGGGATTTTTCCGCAGCAGCCATGAACGGGCGGACCATTTCGGGCGGGTGCTGGCCATCGGCGTCCATCACCAGGGCGTGGGTGAACCCCGAGGCTTGTGCGGCGGCGAATCCGTGGAGGACGGCGGCGCCCTTGCCGGCATTTTTTTCGAGGCGGAGGAGGCGGATGCCGGGAATTCTTGCGGCTTCCTCGGGGCTGCCATCCGTGCTGCCATCGATGACCGTCCAAACATCCGGCCACTCGGCTTGGGCTTGGCGGAGGGTTTGGGCGAGGCGGGAACCGCTGTTGTAGCTGGGCAGCAGGACGAGGCTTTTCAAATCGCGAGGACGGCAGGAAAGCCCGCTGCACGGGGAGTGTCAAACTTGCGGAAAAAACAAACGGCGCGGGTGGCGATTGCCGCGCCCGCGCCGGTCTGTGTTTTGGAGCGAGGATCGGACTTGCCCCAACCGGATTGGTGACCTTTTCTGCACAGATTCCGTTCTGCCTTCGGGCCGGTTTTTTTTTGGGGTGTTCGACCGCACCCGGGGGCTTTTTGCCCCTTGGTTTACTCTTTCGGCGGAAACAGGAGCTGCTTTAGGAAAAAATCACCGTTGTCTCGTTTTGGGGTTGGTTTTTCGGCGTTGCCAGCGGGGCGGGGCGGGGGATACAAGCGTGGCATGCTTCAGGATTACACGCCGGTTTTGCTCCACATCATCGTGGCGGTGGGTTTCGCGACGGTGGCGATGATCGCAAACATCGTGCTCGGGCGCGCGGGCAAGCGGACTCCGGACAAGGACATGGTTTACGAGTGCGGCATGGTGCCCGAGACGGCGGGGCAACCGCGGTTCAGCGTCAAATTCTACCTTGTGGCGATGTTGTTCATCCTTTTCGATATCGAAATCGTTTTCATGTATCCTTGGGCGGTGGTTTTCCAGCCGTTCATCGCGCAATACGGCGATGTGATCCTGTGGAGCATGCTGAGCTTCGTGGTCATCCTGCTCTTCGGGTATGTATATGCCATCAAGAAGGGCGCGCTCGACTGGTCCCGCTGAGTGCGGGTTTGAAAACAATCGACGCTGATCCGCGGCGGCGGGTTTAATCCCGGGGATGGATTTCTTCGGGCACCAGGAACTGGCGCGGCGCCGGACGAAGTGGTTGGTGTTTTATTTCGCGGCGGCGGTGGTGTGCATCATCGCGGCGCTGCACTTCGGATTCTGCGCGCTTTCCGGACAGCCTTTCGACAATTGGGAAATGCTCGGTGCAACGGCAGCCGGGGTTTTGGCGGTGGTGGCGGTCGGCAGCCTGGCGAAGACCGCCGAACTCGCGAAGGGCGGCAAGGTTGTTGCCGAAATGCTCGGAGGTGTGCCGGTGAGTCCGGCGACGCGCGATGCGGGCGAACGGCGATTGTTGAATGTGGTCGAGGAAATGGCGCTCGCGTCGGGCATGGCGGTGCCGCAGGTGTATGTGCTCGACGACGGCTCGATCAACGCGTTTGCCGCCGGATACGGCACGAGGGATGCGGTAGTGGGCGTGACGCGCGGGTGCGTGGAGCGGCTCTCGCGGGATGAGTTGCAAGGGGTGGTGGCGCACGAATTCAGCCACATCCTCCATGGAGACATGCGGCTCAACATTCGGCTCATCGGGCTGCTGAATGGCATCCTTTTCCTGGCGGTGATCGGCGGGGTGCTCATGCGGATCGCGGCGCACTCCGGCGGTGGACGGCGAAACGACAAGGGCGGCGGTTCGATTGTCCTGCTCGTGGTGGCGGCGGGACTGGTGCTCTACCTCGTCGGGTGGATCGGCGTGTTTTTCGGCAAGCTCATCAAGGCGGCGGTGAGCCGTCAGCGCGAATTCCTCGCGGACGCCTCGGCGGTCCAATACACGCGCAACCCGGACGGCATCGCCGGCGCGCTCTCGAAAATCGGAGAGCAGGGGTCGCGGCTCGAGAGCCCTCGTGCGCAGGAGGCGAGCCACATGTTTTTTGGAAACGGGCTTGCCGAGTCTTGGTTCCAGCTGTTCGCCACTCACCCGCCGATTCCAGACAGGATTTCGCGCATCAGGGGATTGGAAAAATCCCGCCCGGAGGGTGTGGCGATTTCGGGAACTCGGCGTCCGCCGTCCGTGCCCGGCGGGGCGGATGCGGTTGCTGGAGCGTCACTGCTGGCGGGCATGCCGATGCCGGTGCGTGATGCGGCACACGAATCCCATGGCGCCTGCGCTTTGGTTTATGGATTGCTGCTGTCGCGCGACGCGGCGGTGCGGTCCAACCAACTCGAGGCGGTGCGGGCGGACGCCACGCTGAAAGCCGAGGCTGCAAAATCCGCCAAGGCAAACGCGGGGTTGTCCTCGGCAAAAAAAATCGCGCTGGTCGAGTTGTCCATTCCGGCGCTGCGCGGGCTTTCCGCGGCGCAAGCGGTGGTTTTCCGAAAAAACATCGAAGCGCTCGTTGCGGCGGACGGGCGCATCCAGCTGTTCGAATACACGCTTCAAAAAATGCTGCTGCGCCACTTGGCGTCGTTTTTCGGCGGCAAGCCCGGGGAGCGACCGAAGTTTTCCTCGATTGTCCCACTGCTGCCGGATGTGGGGCTGGTTCTTTCGGCTATTGCGAATGGCGAGGATGGAGGCAATGCCGCGCGCGGCCGGTCGTTCGAAGCCGGAGTCTCGGCGCTTGGGGAAGCCAGCGCCGCCTATCCGCTGGCGAGGCATGATTCGGTGGACCTGCGGGAGTTCGATGCCGCGCTGGAGCGCTTGGACGAGGCGTCCATCCGGGTGAAGGAGAAAGTCCTCGAAGCCTGTGCCGCCGCCGCGGTGCGCGATGGCAAGGTGAATGACATTCAATTCGAGTTGTTGCGCGCCATCGGCGACACGCTTGGATGCCCAATCCCGCCATCCATTCCCGCCGAATGAAAAACGGCGCTTGGATTTCCGCGCCACTGGCTCGCGAGTTTGAAGACGGCGGCACCGATGCCTTCCGCCTTTTCCAATCGCCGGAGTGTTGGGTGGACCGGTTCGGGATGTCGGGGGTCGTCTCCGCGAAATCGCAGGCGGAGGCGGAGCGGGTCGTCGAGGAAATGCCGGCGGATTGGAAGCCGGAGCGGATTTTTTTTCGGGAATTGGTGAAGCAGAGCAGTGGCATCGGTTCGTTCCGGTTGCTGCGCGGAGATCCAAATTCGCCACTTGTTGAAACGATCCGGGAAGCCGGGCTCGTGTTCGAAGTGAATTTCGGCACGGGATACAACACGGGATTCTTCGCCGACCAGAGGCTGAATCGTGAATTCCTGCGCGAACGGCACCCGGCTTCGGTTCTGAATACTTTCGCGCACACCTGTTCATTTTCGGTCGCCGCGGCGGTCGCTGGCGCCAAGACGACGAATGTGGATTCCTCAAAGGCCTTCCTGGCGCGGGGTCGTCGGAATTTTTCTCTGAATGAAATCAGCGAGGAGGGGCACCGCTTTGTTGCGGACGATGCGCTCGGCTACATGCGGCGGGCTGCAAGGCGCGGCGGGAAGTTCGATGCCATCATTCTCGATCCGCCGACATTCGGGCGCGGGGCGGGCGGCAAGACCTTTCGCTTCGAGCGGGATTTTTCCGAACTCCTGCTCGCGGCGGCGGACCTTGCGGCGGAGTCGTGTGCTCTTTTGATTTCCACCAATGCCGCGGGATGGAATGCGAGGCGACTCATGGACGAAGCCGGAGCGGTGCTTCCCTCACGCGTCCGTTTCCACCCGCTGCCGCCCCCGCCGGATTTCTCCCTGCATCCGCCATCGTGCACGGTTTGGGCATTGCTTTGAAAAAATCTCCCGCAGGCCGTGCTGCGGGTGGTAGATTCCTCCGGTGCCAAACGAGCAGCCGAACCCAGCAGCGCACCTGAGGACTGAAATCCTCCGGGCGGCCCGGCTTTGTGCCCCGAACCTGGAGTCGGTGGGCGCGCTCACTTTCACTGGCGATGCCGCCGACCCCGCACAAATTTCCGCATGGGCGGAGAGTGTCCTGCGTCCGCATCTCGTTCCTGCGGCTGACTCGGCTTGGAAATTCGGGCGAACCGGGGTTCGCGAACTGCTCGCCGCCGATAAATTGCTTTCCGAAAAACTGGCGGGTCCGCTCGCCCGAAACAGCCGTTCGGCGGGGACGAAAACCGCGCTCGCTGCTCAGGCGCCAGCCGGGGAGACGGCGCTCGCCCGCTACATGCAATCGCTTTCGCGCGGAGAAACCGACGGGAATTTCGCCGTGGTTTTTTGCGCAAGGGCTGGTGTTTTCCACATTCCGAAAAACATCGCGCTGGCGGCATTGGTTTTTATGGAACTCCGCGCAGTGCCCCTGCCTCAGCTGTGGGATGCCATTGACGCCTGTGCGGCGGTTTTTCCAGCGCCGGACAACAAGGGCCTGCGCGCCGCCTGAATCATGGCGGTTGTCGAAACACCTGAGCCGAAAACGCGGGACCAGTCGGACCTTGATTCCGTTTGGAGCGTTGTCGTGCACAACGACCCGGTGAACCTGATGAGCTATGTCGCGCTGGTGTTCCGCCGGGTGTTCGGTTTCCCGCGCGAGAAAGCGGAGCGGCACATGCTCGAGGTCCACAACCAGGGGCGGTCGATCGTCTGGTCCGGGGTTCGCGAACAAGCCGAGGTGTATGTGCAGCAGTTGCACGCGCATCTTCTGCTCGCGACGGTTGAAAAGGCGCCGCAACCCTGATGGCGAAAATTTCCATCGGAAAAAACGGGGCGCTGCGTTTCGACGGCGTGGCACCGCAACTTTATGAGCTTCTCTGCGGAATCCGCGCTGCGGCGGAAACGCCCGACCCGAGGGTGGAAGCGAGGTTTTTTCCCGATCCGACAGGCGAGGAGGGCGAGTGCATGGCGGAGGATTGGAAGGCATTTGTGCAGCCCGACCTGCATGACGGTTTCCAGGCGGCGCGCGACACGGTGGCTGCGGACCTGCGCGGCGCGAAGCAGGCGAAAGACGGGAGTTTTTCGTTTGCGATTCCCCGGGCGCACATCGATGCATGGCTCGGGGCTCTGAACCAGGCGCGGCTGGCGCTTGCCGAAGCCCATGGGCTCGGCGAGGCGGAGATGTCGCGGGGTCCTGGCGATCTCGACGACCCGAGGGAACATGCCCTTTTCCGCATCGGGGTTTACGGGATGCTGCAGGAGTGGCTGGTTTCGGTGCTCGATTGACGGCGGTTGCAAAACGCCCGCGGCGCCATAACCTCGCGGCATGAAATACGCTTTCATCGGCGCCGGCAAAATGGCGTCCGCCATCATCCAAGGGCTCCTGCGCGCGAAGGTTTGTGGTGCATCAGAGATCACCGCCGCGTGCCCCGAGCCGGAGCTTTTGCAAAGCCTGAAGGACGCCACTGCCGTGCGCGTGGTTTCCTCGAACGGGGAAGCGGCAGCCGCCGCGCCGGTAGCCATCCTTTGCGTGAAACCCCAGGAAGCTGCTGTGGCTTTGAAGCAATGCGGCAAGGCACTGGATGGAAAGTTGCTGGTGTCGATCGCCGCCGGGTTGGGCATTGAGGGCTTGCGCACGATGGCGCCGGGTTGCCGTGTCATCCGCGCCATGCCTAATACCGCTGCGATGGTTGGCAGGTCCGCCACCGCATTCGCCGCTTCCGCCGATGCCACGCATGACGACATCGCGCAGGCGGAACTCATTTTCGGGAGCATCGGCGAGGTTTATGCCGTGGAGGAAAAATTGCTCGATGCCGTCACCGGCCTGAGCGGCAGCGGTCCGGCTTATGTTTTCCTGCTCATGGAGGCCTTGATGGACGGCGGGGTTTCCTGCGGGCTGCCCGCCGACCTTGCGAGAAATCTGGCGGTGCAAACCGTCCTTGGCGCCGCCGAGTTGGCGAAGGAAACCTCCGAGCATCCCGCAGTCTTGCGCGGCATGGTCACAAGCCCTGCCGGGACGACGGCAGAGGCACTGGCCGTGCTCGAGGAAAAAGGCGTGCGCGGGGCGTTTGCGAATGCCGTCCGTGCGGCGGTGCGCCGCTCGCGGGAACTTTCGGGAAAATGATTTTCCGGGCGGCCCTGCTCGTTGTGCTGATGGGCTCTGCGCCCGCGATTGCCGAAAAAACCGAGTCGAAAAAATTTGTTCCCGCGGTCCTGGCCGAGGCACTCGCCCAAGGCAACGCCGCATTCGAGAGGAAGGATTTTCCAGCGGCGAGGGAAGCCTATGGGCGGGTTTTGCAAATCGAACCCGGCAACCTTGCGGCACTCGTCAACCTTGGCATGGTCGAATTCCAGGGAGGCAATCGCAAGCGCGCCGAGGAACTCCTGAACCAGGCTGTCGCCGAGCGCATCGACCTCGCTCCCGCCTGGCTGACGCTCGGGATGGTCCACATGGATGCCGACAGGTCCGATGCCGCGCTGGCGGCGCTCTCGCAGGCGGTGCTCCGCGATCCTGAAAATCCGAAGGCGAGGAATTTCCTCGGCGTCGTCATCGGACGCCGCGGATGGGTTGACGGGGCGCAGGAGGAATTGCGCCGCGCGGTGGAACTCGACCCGGGATATGCCGACGCCCACTACAACCTCGCCGTGTTCTACCTGCAGGAAAAACCGGCCGCGGTGGAACTCGCCCGGCGCCATTATTTCAAGGCGGTGGAACTCGGGGTTGAAAAAGACCCTGAAATGGAAAAGGTTTTCCGCCGAACGCCGACCACTCCTTAACCGCCTGA
>JBMOIA010000063.1:0-7447 GCA_049317565.1 Terrimicrobiaceae bacterium
CGATGGTGGCGGTGTCGAGCGGCTTGATCCAGCGGGCGTTGATGACGGCGGTGGAAATGCCCTGTTTCTCGAGTTCGGCGGCGGCTTCGAGCGCGGGTTCGCACATGTTGCCGAGGGCGAAGATGGCGGCGCGGGTGCCGTGGCGAAGGACCTCGGATTTTCCGATTTCGAGGATTTTCGGTTTTTTCGACGGGACGGCTCCGGTGCCTGCGCCGCGCGGGTAGCGGATGGCGGCGGGGCCGTCGTGGTGCGCGATCGTCCAAAGCATGTCGGTGAATTCGGCCTCGTCCTTCGGCTGCATGTGGATGATGCCGGGGACGGGGCGGAGGTAGCCGATATCGAAGAGGCCGTGGTGCGTGGGGCCGTCGTCTCCGGAGAGGCCGGCGCGGTCCATGCAAAGGGCGACATTGAGGTTTTGCAGCGCGATGTCGTGGATGACCATGTCGTAAGCGCGCTGCATGAATGTGCTGTAGATGGCGACGAACGGCTTGAGGCCCTGGACCGCGAGGCCGCAGGCGAAGAGGGCGGCGTGCTCCTCGGCGATGCCGACATCGTAGCAGCGGTCCGGGTGGCGTTTGGCGAAATGGATGAGGCCGGTGCCGGTGGGCATGGCCGCGGTGATCGCGCAGATCTTGTTGTTGCCGTCGGCGAAGTCGGCAAGTTTTTGCCCGAGGAGTTCGGAGTAGGTCGGGGTGGGGGACGAAACGGTTTCGCCGGTGTCGAGGTGGAATTTTCCGAGGCCGTGGAACTTGTCGGGCTTCTCGAGCGCGGGGGCGTAGCCTTTGCCCTTCGTCGTCAAGATGTGGAGGATGACCGGCTCGTTCTGGGTCTTCAGGAACTCGAAGGTTTGCGCGAGGAGGTTGGTGTCGTGTCCGTCGATGGGGCCGTAGTAGCGGATGCCGAGGTCGTCGAAGATCACGCTCGGAGCGAGGAGTCCCTTGAGGCCGGCCTCGGCCTTGTGAGCGAGCTTGCGGGCGGTTTTGCCGCCGATCCACTCGATGAATTTCGCGGCGTTCTCGTGGAGGTTCGCGTAGGCCGGGTTGGTGGTGAGGCGGTTGAGGTAATCGGCGACGGCGCCGACATTTTTTGAGATCGACCACTCGTTGTCGTTGAGGACGATGATGAGGCGCTTGGTGGTGGCGGCGATGTTGTTGAGCGCCTCGAAGGTCACGCCGCAGGTGAAGGCGGCATCGCCCGCCACGCAGACGACATGTTCGTCCGTTCCATTCCGGTCGCGGCCGGCGGCCATGCCAAGGGCGGCGGAGAGGGCGGTGCCCGCGTGGCCGGCGCCGTAGCAGTCGTGCTCGCTCTCGCTGCGCAGCAGGAATCCATTCAAGCCCTCGTATTGCCGGATGGTGGGAAATCGGCCGATGCGGCCGGTGAGCATCTTGTGGACATAGCCCTGGTGGCTCACATCGAAGACGAACTTGTCGCGCGGGGTGTCGAACACGCGGTGCAGGGCGATGGTGAGTTCGACGACGCCGAGGTTCGGGCCGAGATGGCCGCCGGTGTTCGAGAGCACGCGGACGAGTTCGCCGCGGATTTCCTGTGCGAGCTGCGGGAGGTCCTCGGCGGGGAGGGCCTTCACATCGGCCGGGGAGGCGATGCGGGACAGGATGTTTTTCGGGGCCTTGGCGGGCATGGGTGGTTTCAGGATTCCTCGTCGAACGGGGAGAGTTCCGCGCCGCCGCCCGCGGTGCGGGTGATGAGTTGGATGCGCTTCTCGGCGGAATCGAGCTTTTCGCGGCAGGTCTTCACGAGGCCGATGCCTTCCTCGTATTGGTCGATGAGTTTTTCAAGCGGCAGCCCGCCGTCCTCCATCGCCGCAACGATCTCCGAAATGCGTTTCATGGCCGACTCGAGGTCGGGTTCGTTTTTTTCGTTTTTTGCGGGCATCGGGCGGGCGGATGTTCGGGCGGACGGGCGGGTGCGTGCAATCAGGAATTCGCGCAGGGGCTTACCAGAATGCGAGCGCGCAGACGATGACCGCGGCGCCGTAGGCCAGGCCGCCGAGACTGGCGAGGCGCCAGCGCAGCGTGGTGGCGGAGGCGAAGGAGATGGCGTCGCGCAGGAGGTAGGGCATGCCGACAAGGAACAGCCCGGCGGCGACCCATGCGTAGGCGAGCAGGACGAGGATGAGACGGGTCTGTTCGCTGCGCAGCACGGCGGATTCGAGGAGCGGTTCGGCGGCGAGTAGGGCGAGCATGCCGAGGGCGCGGGCGGCGAGGAATTCGCGGACGAAAAACCAGGAGAGGACCGTGCCGGCCACGATGCCGAAGAGGATGGTGTTGCGCAGAGGGGAGAATTCGCCGAGGTCGATCGTGCGCACGAGAAGGAAGCTCCAGAAGGCAGCGATGAGGAGCAGGACAGCGGCGGCGGCGTCCGAGCGTGGAAATTTGCGCGCGGCGCGGATGGTGGAGCTGGGGTTCAGCAGCCCTGCGGCGTGCGAAACAACGAGGAGCAGGCCGGCGGCGAGGCCGGCGGTTTGGAGCGAGAGACCGTAGATCACCGCTTTTTCTTTTTCTTGCGCGGTCGGGCGGGGATTTCCGCGGCGGCCTGTTCCCACTGGCGCTCGCCGAGGGCGCTTTGTGCGGCCGATACCTGGGCCTCTTTTTTGCTCGAGCCGCAGCCTCGGCCGAGTTCGATGCCGTTCCACACGACACAACAGATGAACACCTTCGAGTGCTCCGGACCGCTTTGCGAGAGGATGCGGTAGTCCGGCGCGGCGGGGGCGAGGGCTTGGAGGATTTCCTGGAGGTAGCCCTTCGGGTTGACCTCCTCGGGTTGGCTGGCGATTTCGCGGAACACGCCATCCATCTGGCGCAGAATGAAGGTGCGCGCGGCATCGAAGCCACCATCAAGGTAGATCGCGCCGACGAGCGACTCGAACGCGTCAGCCAGCGTGGATGCGCGCTGGCGGCCGCCGCTGGCCTCCTCGCCGCGGCCCATCATGATGAAGTCGCCGAGTTCCAGCGCGGCGGCCCGTTCGCGCAGGGCGGCGCGGGAGACGATGCGGGTGCGGAGTTTCGTGAGTTGGCCCTCGCCGAAATCCGGGAACATGCGGAAGAGGTTTTCGGTAACGGTGAGCTGGATCACGGCGTCGCCGAGGAATTCGAGACGCTGGTTGTCGAACGGGTAGCCTTTCCTTTCGAGCGAAATGCTCGGGTGCGTGAGGGCTTCGGCGAGGAGCAAGCCGTTGCGGAACTTGTAAAGAATCCGCTCCTCCAGCGGATTCATGATCGAGTTCTTTGCCAGCTCCATTCCGCTCAAGGCGCCATGGACCGGGGGGGGATCGCAGTTTGTGTTGGAGCGAAGGGCATTGAGGTGGAATTTAGACGCGGATCGGCGGCGTGCAAGCGATCAAAACGCCGCGTCGCCCGTGCGGGCGGTGGCGGGTTTTTCCACCAAAGCGGCGGAGAGCGGGGCAGGGGTGACCAGGACGCGCGCGCCGGTGCCGATTTCCGCAAACAATTCGGCAACATCGCGCGAGCGCATGCGGACGCATCCGTAGCTGACGGGCTTGCCGATGTTCCGCTCCTCGGGCGTGCCGTGGATGTAAATGTGGCGCGGGTAGGCGTTGCGGTTGCCGGGTTCGAGGCCCTCTAGCCAGAGGATGCGCGTGACGATGGGGTCGCGGCCCGGGGCGTTCGGCCGCAGGATTTCGCCCGTGGGCTTGCGGCTCTTGAAGACCATGCCGTGCGGGGCGCCGTCGCCGATCTTCGCCTTCACGCGCATCAAGCCGATGGGCGTGGCGTAGGAGCCGGGCCGGTCGCCGAGTCCGAACTTCGATGTGGAAACGGGGTAGGTGCGGACGGGTTGGCCGTCGCGCAGCAGGACCATGCGCTGGTCGGCGGCGCTGATGACGAGTTTGTGGCGGTTGTCGGTCGCACAACCGGATAGGAGGATCGCTGCGAGGGCGGCGATGGCCGCGGCGCGGGCGGGGGTCCAGCGCGCGGCCAGGGATAGGCCGGCGACATAGGCAAATCCGCCGGTGAATAGCAGGAGGAACGGGACGCTGGTCCAAGAACCGCTGCGGGCGGCATCCCATGTGCAGAAGGCGATGAACGCGGCGAGAAGGGCTTCGGCAAGCGGCAGGAGGGTGCGCTCTGGACGGTAGGCTGTGCGGCGCGCGGCGGTGCCTTGCGAGCCGGTCTTCGGCGTGCGGGAGAATCCGGACTGGCGGCGCAGGACCGCTTCGGCAACGGCCTTGGCGTTGTTCAAGGACATGCCGATCGCCAGAGAGAGCAGGCCGGGGACGAGGAGCATTTTTTTCATCCAACCGCGTGGGTGGAGGTGGCGTTGCCCGACGGCGTAGTAGATGACGATGGACACGGTGGTCGCGAGGAAGATCGGAATGTCGATGAGGAATGTGCGCCAGTGCCCGCCGGATGCGGCGTGGGATTGCGGGAAGAGGAGCACGCAGAGCAGCGCGAGGAGGAGGTAGCAGAAATTCGAGGTGAGGTGGATGGTGGCTTCGAATTTCAGGGGAAGCGGGATGCTGGAGCGCCAGACGGCGGGCAGGAGTTTGAGGCAGGTCTGGATCGAGCCCTTCGTCCAGCGGTGCTGCTGGGATTTGAATCCGTCGATGTCCTCGGGGAGTTCGGCGGGAACGACGACATCGGGCAGGAAAACGAACTTCCATCCGCGGAGCTGGGCGCGGTAGCTGAGGTCGAGGTCCTCGGTGAGGGTGTCGTGTTCCCAGCCGCCGGCGTCGTCGATGCACGAGCGGCGCCAGGCGCCGGCGGTGCCGTTGAAGTTGAAGAAGCGGCCGCTGTGGCTGCGGGCGGTTTGCTCGATGAGGAGGTGCCCATCGAGGAACATCGCCTGAAGCTGCGTGAGGAGCGAACGGCCCGCGTTCAGGTGTCCCCAACGCGCCTGCACCATGCCGACTGCAGGGTCTGTGAAATAGTGGACGAGGCGGTGCAGGATGCCGGGAGGGGGGAGGAAGTCGGCGTCGAGGATGAAAACGATTTCGCCGCGGGCGGTGCGAAGCCCCTCCTGGAGGGCGCCCGCCTTGAAGCCGATGCGGTTCGTGCGGTGGATGTGGCGGATATCAATGCCGGAGGCGCGGAGTTTTTCAACGAGCCCGTGAGCGAGCGGCAGGGATTCATCGGTCGAGTCGTCGAGCAGTTGGACCTCGAGGAGTTCGCGCGGGTAGTCGATGCGGGAGATGGCGTCGAGCAGGCGTTCGACCACGAAGAACTCGTTGAAGACGGGGAGCTGGATGGTGACCGGCGGGAGGTTTTCAAAGCGTGCGGCCGGGGCGGGTGTTTTTTTCCGGTTTTTCAGGAAAAGCCATACCATCGAGTAGCGGTGGAGTCCGTAAATGGACAGCCCCGCCAGAACGAGGATGTATGCGACAACCCACGCCGGATGGCCCAAAATTGATTCCTGCAGCACAGTTTGCACTTTTGCTTTTTAGAAAAAGACCCGGAAAGGAACTTCAGGGGGGTGGTCCGCGTCAAGCGGAATCCCGGCATTCTTTTCAAAGCCCATTTTTCGCAAAAAAGGCCTTGCCTCAATGGGGTGTGTCCATAGCTTTGTTCCTAAAAACTGCTGAGGGAATTCCTCACATTCGCCGGCAAAAACAAGGGGATAAACGACAATAGAAATCACCCTCCAACTCGAGGCTATTTTGAGAGCGGAAAGGCGGGAGAACCTGCTCCCGAACTTCCACCGCGAAGGGATCGATGATGCGGTCCTTGGATACCTGACCGATTCCGACCTGAGGGACCTTGGCATCGCGCGCATCGGGGACCGGCGACGGTTGCTTGCGGCGTTTGCGAGGATCAGCAACGAGAACATCTCCAAGGCGGCCACGGCGATGCCCAAGGCGACTGCATCGCATCCGCATACCAACAGTATCGGCATGCCTTTTGTGCCGATTCCGCGATTCAGCACATTGGTTTGTGTGTGGCCCGTGCGGGTCAGGGATTACCAGCTTTTCTGCATCGAGAAGGACATGGAGTTCCCGAACCAGAGCCACCCGACAGAGGCAGACCATCCGGTGGTGAATGTGACTTGGCACGAGGCGATCGATTTTTGCCTGTGGCTGACGGCCAAGGAGCGCGGGGCGGGGAAGATGCCAGACGACCAGTTTTACCGCCTGCTCACGGACCTTGAGTGGAGCGCGGCGGTGGGTTTGGCAAACGAACCGGAGGACACTCCCGCCGAACGCAGCAAGCAGAAGCCCGGCTACCCTTGGGGCCCGATCTATCCGCCGAGGAAGGGTGTCGGCAACTTCCACCCCTCGCTGAAGGTGGACGACTACGAGCACACCTCGCCCGTCGGTGCGTTCAAGCCGAACGAACTCGGGATTTACGACCTCAGCGGAAATGTGTGGGAGTGGTGCATGGACAATTTCAACACCTCGCGCACCTACCACACGCTGCGCGGCGGGGCGTGGGATTTTTACGGAAGCGGGCTCATGTCCTCTGCGCGCAATGCCAACGATCCGAATGGCCGGGGGCACAGTGTGGGCTTCCGCATCGCCTGGGCGGAGCAGGACATTTTCAAGGGCAAGGACGGCAAAAAGACCCGCTGAACTTTTGCGGCGGCGACTTCGGTCAGAGCAACAGGGCCGCGGGTGACTCGAGCGATTTGCGGAGTGCGGCGAGGAATTCCGCGCCGACAGCGCCATCCACCACGCGGTGGTCGCCGCTCAGGGAAATCGACATGCGGTGCCCGATCACAATCTGGTCCTGCGCGTTGACGACCGGCTTCTTGACGATCGCGCCGACCGCGAGGATGGCGGCCTGGGGTGGATTGATGATCGCGTAGAACGAATCGACGCCGTAGGCGCCGAGGTTCGAAACGGTGAGCGTGCCGCCTTGGTATTCCTCGGGTTTGAGTTTCTTGCCGCGAGCGCGGGTGGCGAGGTCCTTGACCGCGGCGCTGATCCCGCGGAGCGAGAGGTTTTGCGCGTCGCGCACAACAGGGGTGACCAAACCATCCTCGACGGCGATCGCCACGGAGAGGTGGACGCCCGAGTATTCCACGACTGAATCGCCGGCGAAGGCCGCGTTGACCCTCGGGTGCTGGGCGGCGGTGCGGGCGGTGGCGAGCAGGATGAAATCGTTGACGGTGATCTTGGGCGATCCCGAGGCCTCGGCGGCGGAGTTGACGTCCCGGCGCAGGCGCGAGAGCGGACCGGCGTCGATCTCCATCGTAAGGTAGAAATGGGGGATCTGGGTTTTGCTCGCGAGCAGCCGATCGGCAATCGTGCGGCGCATTCCGGAGAGGGGGACTTTTTTGTCGGAAGCGGAAAAAGGCACATCGATTTTGATGGTTGCTGCCGCGGGGGCCGCGGTGCGCGGCGCCGCTCCCGATGCGGGCACATCAGAGGCGAGGATGCGGCCGCCGGGGCCCGTGCCTTGCACGGAAGAGAGATTGATGCCGCGTTCGAGGGCGATTTTCTTCGCAAGAGGCGAGGCTTTCACGCGGGCGC
>JBMOIA010000064.1:0-7239 GCA_049317565.1 Terrimicrobiaceae bacterium
GCCTCGTCGCCTGCCTCGGCAACCCCGGCGCGCAATACGCCGGCACGCGCCACAATGCGGGCTTCCTCGTCGGCGACGAACTCGCCCGCCGCTCGCTCTGCGCCTTTTCGTTCGACCGCAAGTGGAACGCCGAGACCGCACCCTGCGGCGGCCGCACGCTCATGAAGCCCCAGACCTTCATGAACCTCAGCGGCGAATCCGTCGGCGAATTCGCCCGCTATTATAAAATCCCGGCCAACCAAATCCTCGTCGTCCTCGACGACACCGCCCTGCCCCTCGGCCATGTCCGCATCCGCAAATCCGGCACCGCCGGCGGGCACAACGGCCTCGAATCCATCCTCGTCCACCTCGGCACAGAAGCCGTCCCCCGCCTCCGTGTGGGCGTCGGCGCCCCGGACCGCGCCAGCCTTGAGGACCATGTCCTCGGGCGCTTCGGCGATGACGAACTCCCCGCCGTCCAACGCGGCATCCAGCGCGCCGCCGACGCCTTCGAATGCGCGAACGCCCACGGCATCGATGCCGCCATGAACACCTTCAACCAAAAACCAGTAGAAACACAGGAACCATGAACAAATACGAAGCCCTCCTCGCCCTCAACACCCGCGGCAAAGAGGAAACAGTCAAAGAAACCATCGAGCGCCTCGAAAAACTCTTCCAAGGCGAAGGCGCCCGCATCGAACAGGTCCAGCGCCTCGAGAAACGCGAACTCGCCTACGAGACCGAGCACACGAAGTCCGCCTACTTCGTGAACATCGTCTTCGGCGCCGCCCCCGCCGCCCTCGACAAGATCCGCGCCAAGCTCAAACTCGAAAACGAAGTCCTCATCCAGAACTTCCTCAAGCTCCCCGCAACCAAAGCCCCCGCCGCCGCAGCGGCATAACCCCCGCCCACCACCATGGCCAGCGTCAACAAAGTCATGCTCATCGGGAATGTGACCCGCGACCCCGAGGTCAAATTCACCGCCAAAGGCAGCGCCGTCACCGACATCGGCCTCGCCATCAACCGCAACTACACCCTCGAATCCGGCGAAAAACGCGAGGAAGTCACCTACATCGATGTCGAACTCTGGGGCCGCCTCGCCGAAATCGCCGGCGAATACGCCAAAAAAGGCCGCCCCGTCTTCATCGAAGGCCGCCTCCGCATGGACACCTGGGAAGACAAGGCCAGCGGCCAAAAACGCAGCCGCCTCAAAGTCGTCGGCGAAAACCTCCAGCTCCTCGGCGGCAAATCCGGCGGCTCCGGCAGTCCCTCGTCCGATTCCGAATCCCACGATTCCCCCGCCCCGGCGCCCCGCCGCCCGGCACCCAGTCGCCCCGCCCCTACCTCCTCCGAGCCCGACGACGACATCCCGTTCTGAACCACAGCGGCGCGGGTCCCATACCAACAGCCGCTTGATTCTGGACTCATCAAGCTGACTCGTTTGCAGCCCAGCTTTTTGGGAGCTTGGCAAACAGGGCACTGCTTTTCAGCGCCGAACCGGTTTTTTTGAGGAACTTGCCCCGGCCCTGACAAGCAGGGCCCTCCTGGGTTTTCCGCGGACTACGGCGAGGGAGGGCCGGCTGCGAGGGGTTTTTCGAAGATGGCCCATTCGCGGTCGGGTTCGCCGCCGACGACTTGGCAGACATCGATGATTTCGGCGTTGGTGTCTTCGAGCCATCCGAGGACTACATCGGTGTAGTGTTTTTTGGCCTCAATGAATTGGCCGTGGACGAGCCAGGCGTGGAGGCCTCTGTCACGGAATTCGGGGACGACGCCGAGGATGGTTTGGCGGCAGGTGCGGATGCGCCGCGTTTTCATGAGCAGGAGGATGTGAGGGAGGCGGAGCCAGTGGGGGGTGTTTTTCGCGCCGGCGAGGATTTCGTTGAAGTTCGGCAGGGTGATGGCGACGCCGGCGGGGCGGCCGGCGGATTCGCCGAAGAGGAGGAGGCGGGGGTCGGCGATGGCGCGGAGGTCGGCGGCGGAGTCGAGGATGTCCTGCATTCCGAGCGGGACAAAGCCCCAGTTGCGTTCGAGGGTGGCGTTGTAAACCTCGCGGACGATGGCGAGTTCCTCGGGAAGGCGCGACATGTCGAGTGTGCGCATGGAGAGGTTCGCGCGTTTTTCCAGGCGGTCGGCGATGCGGGTGAAGCGTGCCGGCGGGTCGACGCGGTGCACGGGGAGGTTCAGCACATAGAGGGTGCGGGCTTTTTGGAAGCCGAGGCCGGCGAGCAGCGCGTGGTAGTAGGGCGGGTTCCAGGGCAGGCCGACCATGGGGTGTTTTTCGAAGCCGTTCATCAGGATGCCGCAATCGTCGTTGATGCTGGGGTTGTAGGGGCCGCGGAGGGAATCGAGGCCTTCGGCGCGGAGGGTTTCGGCGGCCTTTTCGAAGAGGGCGGCGGCGACGGCGGGTTCGTCGATGCATTCAAAAAACCCGAAGAAGCCCGTGCGGTCGCGGTGGTGGGCGTTGTGCGAGCGGTTGACGATGGCCGCGATGCGGCCGATGGGGCGGCCATCGCGCTCGGCGATGAACGCGGTGATGGAGCCGTGGCGTTTTTGAAAAGTCGAGTCCGGCCCGAGAAACTTCGCGGTGCTACCGGGAAACGGCGGCACAAAGGCCGGATTCGCTTTGTGGATGGCTTCCGCCGTTCGCTCGAACCTCCGCCTCTGCGCCGGCGTCCGGCAGGCGGAAATCGAAAATGTTTTTGCGGCGTCCGGGGTTGGCATAGGCGGGATCGTCGAAGGTGCCGAGTTCACGGGCGAGTTTATCAAAGATTTCGAGGACGCGGTCGAGGTCGCTGTCCGTGTGGGTGGCCATGAAGCTGGTGCGGACGATGGCCTCGCCGTAGCGGACGGCGGGGTAGATGGCGGGCGTGGCGAAGATGCCCTCCTCGAAGAGGCGCTGGGTGAAGATGAACGCCTTCGCCTCGCTGCCGATGAGGATGGGAACGATGGGGGTCTGGGTGTGGCCGATGTTGAAGCCGATGCTTTTGAAGCCCTCGTGCATCTTGCGGGTGTTTTTCCAGAGCTGGTCGATGCGCCAGGTTTCCTCCTGCATGAGTTCGAGGGCTTTTTTCACGCCGCCGACGACGGCGGGCGCGAGCGCGGCGGTGAAGATGAGGCAGCGGGCGCGGTGTTTGAGGTATTCCACCATCTCGGCGCTCCCCGCAATGAATCCGCCCATCGAGCCGAGCGATTTCGAGAAGGTGCCCATGACGATTTCGATTTCGTCATTGAGGCCGAAGTGGTCCACCGTGCCGCGACCCTGGCGCCCGAGCACGCCGAGCGAGTGGGCCTCGTCCACATACATGACGGCCTTGTGGCGCTTGGCGGCTGCGTTGATTTCGGGGAGGTTCGCGATGTCGCCCGACATGCTGAAGACTCCGTCGAGGATGACGAGGCGGCCGGATTCGGCCGGCAGGCGCTTGAGGCGGTTCTCGAGGGAGGAGGCGGAATTGTGGCGGAACGGGATGAGCTTCGCGGGGGCGAATTGGCAGCCATCAATGATGCTGGCGTGGTTCTCGCGGTCGCAGAGTATGGAATCACCCTCCTCGGTGAGCGCGATGAGAGCGCCCTGGTTTGCAAAGAATCCGGTGGAAAAGAGGATGGCGTCGTCGCGTCCGAGAAAGTCCGCGAGGGCCTCCTCAAGTTCGACATGGAGCTTGATCGTGCCGTTGAGCAGGCGGGAGCCGGTGCAGCCGGCGCCATAGAGGCGCGTGGCTTCACAAGCGGCCTCGACGACACGGGGATCCTGAGCGAGGCCGAGGTAGTTGTTCGACCCGATCATGATTTTCCGTTCGCCGTCGCAGATCACATAATTGCCATGCGGCTCCTCGATGGAACGGAAGTATGGGTAGAATCCCTGGGCGCGCGCGTCGGCACTGTCCCTGTAATCGCGGCACTTTTGGAAAATGTCTCGCGGTTCTGCTGACATTTGACCTTTCAACATTTGCGAATGGGGGATTGATGTAAATACATTTCCGAGCAGCGTTCTGGGGTGCGCGGGCGGGGCGGGGCGGGTAGTGTGGACGGATGGATGGAGCGGGATTCCGGTTCGACAACAGCTATGCGCGTCTGCCTGAAGTGTTTTTCTCGCGGGTGAAGCCGGTCCCGGTGCGGGCGCCGCGGTTGGTGGCATTCAACCGCGCGCTGGCTGCGGGGATGGGACTGGATGCGGACGGGTTGGATTCGCCGGCGGGGGCGGAGGTTTTTGCAGGGAACCGGTTGCCGCCCGGAGCGGAGCCGATCGCGCAGGCGTATGCGGGGCACCAGTTCGGGAATTTCACGATGCTCGGGGACGGGCGTGCGATCCTGCTCGGAGAACATGTGGGGTCGGACGGCGTGCGGCGCGATGTGCAGCTCAAGGGCAGCGGACGGACGCCCTACTCCCGGCGCGGGGACGGGCGGGCGGCGCTCGGGCCGATGTTGCGGGAACACATCATGGGCGAGGCGATGCATGCGCTGGGGATTCCGACCACGCGGAGCCTGGCGGTGGCGGCGACGGGCGAGGGGGTTTTCCGCGAGGAGGAATTGCAGGGCGCGGTGCTGGTGCGCGTGGCGGCGAGCCACATCCGGGTGGGGACTTTCGAATTCGCCTCCCTCACGCGGGAGGAGGCGAATGTGCGGGCATTGGTTGACTACACGGTGGCGCGGCATTTTCCCGAATGCGCGGAGTCGGCGCTGCCGGCGAGGGCACTGCTCGAGGCGGTGGCGCGGCGGCAGGCAGACCTGTTGGCGCGTTGGATGGGCGTGGGGTTCATCCACGGGGTCATGAACACAGACAACATGGCGGTCTCCGGCGAGACGATCGACTACGGACCGTGCGCTTTCATGGACACCTACGACCCGGCGGCGGTCTTCAGTTCGATCGACCGGCACGGCCGATACGCCTACGGGAACCAGCCGGCGATCGCGCATTGGAACCTCGCGCGATTCGCGGAGACGCTGCTGCCTTTGTTCCATCCCGACGAGGCGAAGGCGGTGGAAATGGCGAAAGAATCGCTGGGGGTTTTCACGACGGAATTCCAGGCGCGTTGGCTCGAGGTGATGCGGGCGAAGTTGGGATTGGCGGAACCGCATGACGGCGATGCGGAGTTTGTAGGCGAATTTTTGGAATGGATGCACGGGGCGGGGCTGGATTTCACAAACACATTCCGCGCGCTCGATCCGGAGCGGCCGCCGGACGCAGTGGAAATCCGCGGATGGGGAGAAAGGTGGGCGGGGCGGATTGCGAGGCAGACCGGGGGATTCGTAAGGGCGCGGGAGCTGATGCGCAGGGCGAACCCGTTTGTGATCCCGAGAAACCACCGTGTGGAGGAGGCACTCGCCGCGGCGGAGGGCGGGGATTTTTCTGTGATGGAAAAGTTGATGGCCGTGCTGGCGGAGCCGTTCGCGGAATCGGAGGCGGCACTCCCCTACGCCGCGGCGCCGGCCGATGGCGGAAAAAACCACCGGACATTTTGCGGGACATGATGCGGGTGCTGCTGGCTTTGGTTTTGATGGCGGCGTCGGCGTGCGCGTTCGAATTGCCGCGCGAAGTGCGGCAGTGTGTGGTTGGCATTGCGCCGGATTGGAACTCGGCGCACGCGGAGGTTTCGGTTTGGGAGAAACGGGGAGGGAATTGGGAAAGGACGGCGGGACCGTGGCCGACGCGGCTGGGGAAGAAGGGGCTGTCTTGGGGGCTGGGGTTGCATCCTGTTCCGGAAGGCGCGGCGCCCAAGCGCGAGGGGGACATGCGGGCGCCGGCCGGGGTTTTCAAAATCGGCGGCGCGTGGGGGTATGCGACCGACACCGCCCGGCACCCGGCGCTGCCCTATATGCAAATCACCGCGCGCGACCTGTGGGTGGAGGATGCCGCCTCGCCGAACTACAACCGCCATGTGCGGCTGGACCGCGAGCCGAGGACCGCTTGGGAAAAAAAGCAGCAAATGAAACAGGGCGATGCGGCGCATGCGCTGAAGCTGTTCATCGCGCACAATGCGGAACCTGCCGAACCGGGCGCGGGTAGCGCGATTTTCTTCCACATCTGGCGCGCTGGCGGAGCGAAGGCCAGTGCCGGATGCACAACGATGGACGCGGGGAACCTGCGGGAATTGATTGCTTCGGTCGATCCCGGAAAGAACCCGGTTTATGTGCTGCTGCCCGCCGGCGACTACGCGCGGCTACGCGGGGATTGGAAACTTCCCTGAGGCATCAGGCTTTCGGGACTTCCTGCACCGAGCGCAGGGCGACATCGCCGATGTCGAGTTCCAGCGCCTTCGCGGCAGTGCGGAGAAATCCCTCCGTGGCATCAGTGAGCGCGACATCGAGCCTGCCGAGCCGCGACGCCGGGGCGGCGAGTCCCGATGAGGCAAGGAGGTCGCGGACGGCCAGTGCGCAGTTCTCGGCGGAATCCACCAAAGTGACGCCCGGTCCCGCGGCACGGGCGATGGCGGGGCGCAGGAGCGGATAATGGGTGCAACCGAGGACGAGTGTGTCCACGCCGGCATCGCGGAGCGGCGCCAAATAGCGAGCGAGCATGCGGTCGGTGACTTCATCATCGAACATCCCCTCCTCGATGAGAGGAACGAGCAGCGGGCAGGCGGCGCTGGCAACGCGGATTTCGGGATCGATCGCCTTGATCGCATGTTCGTAGGCGCCGCTCGCAATGGTCGCGCGGGTGCCGATCACGCCGACAGCTTTGTTGCGAGTCGCCTTGGCGGCGGCGGCGGCTCCGGGTTGGACGACGCCCTGGACCGGAACCTTGAACATGTCGCGCATCCGTGGGACGGCGAGCGCCGAGGCGGTGTTGCAGGCGACGACGATGATCTTCGCATGCTCGGCGAGAAGGAGTCCGCCGATTTCGATACCGTAGCGTTCGACTGTGCGTCGGCTTTTCCCGCCATAGGGGACGCGGGCGGTGTCGCCGATGTAGAAAATATTTTCCGCAGGCAGGATGTCGCGGAGGGCGGCGACCACGGTCAGCCCGCCGATTCCGGAATCGAAGACACCGATGGGATCGAGCGTGCGTTCAGTTTGCATTGGTGCCGGCGGCGTTTTGTGTGGCCTGTTTCTTGAGTTCCTGCGCGGTGCGCTGGACAGATTCGTTGAGGGTGGGCGCCATGCCCATGGTGGACAAGCGCGAACGAATATCCGGCACGGAAGTGCGGTCCGCACCGGAGGCGACTGCGGAGGGTTTTTCGAACGACATCGTCCCCGAGACCGCGCGCTGGTAGCGGTTCACGCCGTCGAGGATCGCACGGGCGAAGGAGTCGCGGTAGGCGG